>JADLDX010000170.1 GCA_020846515.1 Pirellulaceae bacterium | reverse complement strand
CCGGAATAGCTGCTGGTATAAGCGACTGGAGCCACCGAACCGCCACAGCAACAAGCATTGGTGTTCGACTTGGCGCGACGATGGCGATGACCAGCCGAAGCATCCGTGGCCATCGCTACCAACATGGCTGTACACACCGAGGCAACAACGCCTACTTTGCCAAGACTACGAAACATAGAACTACATCCTCTATCAAGTGTATGAACGATGAACGAGCACCAATGCTCGTTCAGACATTCCCTGTCCCGGAAGCAACAGATGTGCCAAGTGATACGTTGAAACGTTCGTGAGCGTGCCTAGCACTTAACGTTGTTCCGACTCCATCCCATCTTGTAGGCATCCACGATGACGGCAGGCATTCGCAGTTGCCCAGCGGTAGCGCACTTTCCTAGTGGCCCGTTTATCGATAGTGCCAATTATCGATAGTGATAGCGTGGTGGGATCGTTGCGGTTTCGTATCGGCTGCGAAAAGTACTTGATGTGTAAAGTAATATGTGTAGGGCAATTTGCAGCTCAAACAGGACCCACTCCCTCTCAGTGTCGCCTGTACCCTCCAACCCAATGGAGACCGCTAGGGTTAAGATATCAATGCGGTGGCAGATGATCCCGTAGTCCTAGTGGAGTACGTCACCGTGGTGACAGCCTTTGATGGGCTAACCGACTGCGCTGTATGATGATATGTGTCCTCCTATCCCTCCCCTCCCCCGAGCGAGCAGTTTTATGACACTTCGAGCGTTTTTCACAATCTGGACCGTCTGTCTGATAATCATTCCCTGGTCATTGGGCATGGCCGCGGACAACGAACCGATGGAAGTGATCTCCTACAATATTCGTTACCAAAATAATCAGGATGGCGAAGATCGTTGGGCCAATCGCCGCGCCGCTGTGGCCCAGACCCTCAGGGCGGCGGATATCGTTGGCTTGCAAGAAGTCCTCGGAACTCAACTGGATGACCTCAAAGCCGACTTGAAAGAGTTCGAGTTTTATGGAGTGGGCCGAGACGATGGGAAAGATGGCGGCGAAATGGTGCCCATCGGTATCCGTACCCAGCGCTGGGAAGCTACCGATCGTGGCACTTTTTGGCTCAGCGAGTCACCCGACCAACCCGGCGTCAAAGGCTGGGACGCCGCCTTGCCGCGCATTGCCAGTTGGCTGCGCGTGCGTCATCGAAAATCCAATGAGCAATGGCTGGTCATCAATACGCACTTCGATCATCGTGGACCGCAAGCCCGAACCCAATCCGGCAAACTGCTCCGCAACTGGATCGCCCAGAATGCAAAAGGTGCCCCCGTAGTGCTCATGGGGGATTTCAATGCCAAGCAAAACGATCCACCAGTGCAAGCCATGATCTCAGGCGACGGCGTGTTAACCGCCCCACCTCTGCGCGTGGCACGCGATGACTCTGCACAGCCAGACTCGGGCCCCGAAAGCACTTGGAATGGATTCAAATCGATTACACCGGGACAGAGGATCGATCATATCCTATTGACCGGCGGTATTCAGGTTCAAAGCTTTACGACGCTCGACCCACGGACCGCTACGGATCGGTTTGCCAGCGACCATCTGCCGATTCGTGCCACGCTGGTCAGCACAGCGGCGGCCGGTGCGAATCCATTGGGCGTACGCATGCTGGACTTCGATGCCGACGCAGCTCGCCAAATCGTCATCGATCGCGAAGCGGGCCAGTATTTAGGACATCCAACGACCGTCTTATTAGAAGATGGTCGCACGATGATCTGTGTCTATCCTAAAGGACACGGACGTGGTGCAATCCTGATGAAACGCAGCGAAGATGGCGGTAAGACTTGGAGCGAGCGCTTGCCCACACCAGAAAACTGGGCCACGTCTCTCGAAACTCCAACGATCTATCGCACGCTTGACGCCAACGGCAAGAAACGATTGATCATGTTCTCGGGGCTCTATCCGATTCGCATGGCTGTGTCCGAAGATGATGGACGCAGTTGGACACCGCTCAACAAAATCGGCGACTACGGTGGCATCGTGGCGATGGGCAGTTTAGTAGCCTTGCGCGACCGGCCCGGACATTACATGGCTTTGTTCCACGATGATGGCCGTTTCATCGTCAGCGGTGGCAAGGTCACAGGCGAGATGACGCTGTTCAAGAACTTTTCCTCTGATGGCGGGCTGACCTGGTCAGCACCTGAAGCGATCTATGCCTCACGCCAGCGACACTTGTGCGAGCCGGGGGCGGTACGATCGCCGGATGGGCAAGTCATCGCAGTGCTCTTGCGAGAGAATCGCCGACAAGAGTTTTCGCATATCATCTTTTCCAAAGACGAAGGTCAGACCTGGTCGCCCCCGCGCTCGATGCCAGCCAGTTTGAGCGGGGATCGTCATACGGCCAAGTACTTAAAGGATGGCCGCTTGTTCATTTCCTTTCGCGACGTACCACCCAAGTCAGCTACGTCGCCAACGGCCGGCGACTGGGTCGCTTGGGTCGGTACCTTCGATGACCTGGTGGAAAACCGTCCCGGTCAGTTGCGTATTCGACTCAAGGACAATCGCAAAGGATCCGATTGCGCATATCCTGGTGTCGAAGTTCTACCCGATGGCACTGTGGTCACCACCACCTACGGTCATTGGGACGAAGGCCAATCGCCCTACATCCTGAGTGTTCGCATCGGTCCCGATGAATTGAAATAGTCCAGTCGCACGCAAACCAATCGGATGTTTCAAAGCATCCCTACCTCTGCTCGAACTTTAGCGAATACAGGTCTGCGTTTCGCAGTTCAATTCGCAATCGAACGGGCGCACCACTTAGATCCGCCAACCGCGTGGCTGGGGTTGTCTTCCACACAACGCCCTGGTCGATTTTGTCGACCGTCAAAGGTGTGCAATCGGCCAGGCGATAGCCGCCAATAGGTTGGCCCCAACGATCTTGAATTTCAACGCGCACCTGACCGCCGCCAGCGGCCGCATAATTCAGGTGCAAAGCGTTTCCAGAAAACGTGAATGGCTTGGTGAGCAACTCGCCAGCCGTGTCGTCGGCATGGATCGAGACGAAGCCATCGGTCCGCAGCGTGAATCGTCGAACTCGGCTGCCAGGACCGGCATAGTAGGCCTCAGTGGCATACAGAGATAGTTGATCCGGTGATAACTGGAACAAGCCGTGGGCCATGTAATTGCTTCGATTGCCATCGCGATTCTTCGGGGCCGTAATGGGAATCAACTCCTCGCTCCAGCGCTGGAAGGCCAAGCCATCGCGACTGGACATCAACACCGGTTCGACTTGCTGAGTTTTAGGTTGATAGCGAGTTGGAAAGCCCAGCAGAATATGCGGGGCGCGGGAGTAAGGTTGGATAGCGTTGGTATACAGAT
Source organism: Pirellulaceae bacterium (assembly GCA_020846515.1). Taxonomy (GTDB): domain Bacteria; phylum Planctomycetota; class Planctomycetia; order Pirellulales; family Pirellulaceae; genus Aureliella. Next base: position 3,222 of record JADLDX010000170.1, on the reverse strand, counting down.
GTTCTTTCGGTGATTCGCCGTAGTCAAGAAATCGAGGATCATTCCAGTTGAGAAAGTCAGTCGACACGGAAAACATGATATCCCGAATACTATCTTTGGTTTTGCGATGATAAGCGACGTACCGGCGCTGTAGCGGATGCCAGAAGGCCAGGTTCTGGGAATCAAAGTTGCCGTTAGTGATTACCGGTTTGTCTTGAATCAGCGACCAATGAATACCGTCGCTGGACTTGTATGCTTTTAAGCCGGTCTTATCTCCGGCCAGCGCTTTGTAGCGCGCATCGGGCGCGCAATCTGGGTTTTCGTCGAGGAACGGCGTGAAGTTTATACTGCCCACACCCTCGAGAATGATGTTGTTCTCTTTGGTCCCAGCATATTCCACGAGCCCCAGTTTGGGTTTGACCCAATGAACTCCATCAGTGCTTTCGGCATAACACGTGAACATGGGGTGCGTTCCCTTTTGGGTCGCCTCGTCATAGTGACTGCCGCGATAGTACATGCGTTTGCGCGCTCCGTCGGTCAGAAGCGTGAAATACGCGGATGTGTTGCCTTCCCAGGCTTCATCACAGGTGATCACGACTTCTTGTGGCACTGGTTTATGTAACTGACGCGACACGCCATTTAGTTGATCAATCAACCAATTGTCGACGAACAGCTCCCGACGTGAACCAATTTCCATGCGTCGATCAAACACGAATGGTTCAGCCGCATTTTCAGTCACGGTCACCAACACCGGCGGGTTCAACTTGACTTGATCCGTTTGCACGCGCCATACATTGGGCGCACGCCAACCCTTTTCAACTTCCCACACGTGGCCGTCGGCGTGCAAGTACAGTACGGGCTTTCCCAACTCGATACAACTTTGCGTGAACGGCTTGAAGAACATTTCATGGTCTTTAGCCGGCCGAGCTTGGGCGAGTATCACCACCGAACGTACGTCGTTGCGGTGCGCGGCAAACTGCTCCTGCACCCAGTCGGCGTTGTGCTTCAGTCGCAGGGCCCATTCGTCCTTATCGTGAACGCGACCGCCCACGAGATTCAAGCCAATAATCAGTACGCCTTTGCTCACAAAAGCGAAGTTCTCCGATCGTACCGACTGCTTCTGGAGCTTCGGTGAATTGGGAAAGTGTTTATCGAAATCTCGCAGTTGCCGATTCCAGAAGGTTAAGCCTTCGGCCGGATTGTCCAAGTCATTCCATTCGTTGTCCCCAAGCACGACCAGGACCGGACGAGTGCATCGCTTGAGTATGCTAGCCACTTTTTCATACTGGGATTCAGGCCACTGCTTCTTCTTACCAGTTACCACATCTCCCAAGTGAACCAGAAACTCACTTTGGCCATCGCGATTGACCAGATCTACATAATGCTCCAGCAGTGGCTCTTCCTCAGGAGCATACGGCCCACAACCGGTGGCGGCAAAGTGTAACGCTTGGGCTTGTAAACTAGAGACCGTCAGCAGGAGGATCAGCACAGCAGCCGCGTTTCGCAACATCATGGCACCTGAACATGGAGGGAGATGGGGTGAGCAGCGTAGAGTATAACGGCAGTCTGAGCGTTCGAGCCACGCACGCCTCGTTTCAGTCCGGAAGGTTTGGAGGTACAGCTTAAGGTTTAGGAGACTGGTCCAACCTGTCGCGTCGCAGCAACGTCGGAAACAGCACGGCCCAGAGGGCCACGATGACCAGTGTGCCTGCCCCGCCTACAACCACCGACGGCACAATACCTAACCAGGCGGCCATGACGCCCGATTCGAATTCACCTAGTTGATTCGAAGCACCGATGAACACAGAGTTCACCGCGCTGACTCGACCACGCATATCATCCGGCGTCTCCAGTTGTACCAGGGACTGGCGAATGACCACGCTGACGCAATCCGCCGCGCCCAAGATCACCAGGCTGGCGATCGATAACCAGAACGATTCTGATACTCCAAACACTATCGTAAACAGGCCGAAGATCGCCACGGAGACAAAGAGCTGTTTCCCAATTCCATGGCTGAGCGGATGACGCGACAGGTACAACGTCATCGCTAATGCGCCAGCCGCTGGTGCGGCTTGCAGTAATCCCAATCCAGTTGGTCCAACATGCAAGATATCTTTGGCAAAGATGGGGAGCATGGCCGTTGCACCACCCAGCAGCACCGCAAACAGATCCAGCGAGATCGCGCCCAACACCACCGGCTGGCCAGCAATATAGTGCAGTCCGGCTAGCAATGATTGGTTCGATCGCTGTGCAAGCTGCACTGTGGGTACGCGAGGCATCGTCAGCATCATCGCGCTGGACACCAAAAACAACCCGGCCGCCACGGCATACACGGCTGTCACACTGACCATAAACACGACACCCGCCAGAGCAGGACCGCCGATAATGGCAATCTGCGTGGCTGCCGTCGACATGGCCAATGCGCGTGGAAAGGCATCGGTTGGCACGAGGTTCGGTAGCAGCGATTGCATGGTCGGCATCTCAAAGGAACGCGCTGCCCCCATGACGGCCACCAGCACAAAGATGCCTTCGCGAGTCAGAAAGCCTTGCCAACTACCCAAGGCCAAGATGGTGCATGCCAACCATTGCACGGCTGTACAGATAAACGCCACAGTGCGGCGGTCATGACGATCCGCCACAGCCCCCGCCCACAAGGTCAGCAACACTCGCGGTATGAACTGAGCCAGTCCCACCAAGCCCAGGGCCAATGGACTCTCGGTCAGTTCATAAACCGACCAACCTGTCGCCACCACTTGCATCTGATACGCGCTCATCGATGAGACGCGCGATGTCCAATAGTGTCGGAACAGTCGATAACGGAACAAAGATATCGGTGAATCAGGCTCAGTCAGAGTTGGGTCGTCCATAGCTGGAACATTCTAGAATGCTCCAGCTAACTCGACACGTCCGATTTGGGATTACGGCACCTAAAATTCGAAGTCTTCACACTTTGGGTTTGATGAACAACACTTCAGCGCGTTCGATCCAGCCCTTTCGCAGATCGACGCGGAACCAACCATCGCTGTTCTTGGGATGAAACCGAACGGGCGAGCGTGGGCCGTATTCAGCCAAGTCGTATTGAGTCCATGTCTTGCCCATGTCCAATGACACGACGATGCCCGTGGCGTAAGTCGAAGCCGGCGCGCAGTGGCCGGCCAATATAACACCATCTTCGATGATCATGTTGGCGATTTCGAACTCGGGATTGAACAAAAGTTCATGCTTACTGGGGTCGGTAATGTT
>JADLDX010000169.1 GCA_020846515.1 Pirellulaceae bacterium | reverse complement strand
CTTTACCATCGATCACTCGCACCACCCCCGCTGTCCCCCAACTTCACCCTACATTTAGGGCGATTTACCCCGTTTCAGCTCACCACCGAACCTTTTTCCAACAAGTTCCCCCCATTCAACACCCAGCCTTTCCGTTTTGGCCATTTTCTCAAACCGCCCTGAAGGTTATCCTATCCTCAGCGGTGTTACTTGACTCGCTCGCCCTTTTCCCCCTCACTTTACAGTCCTGAATCCCATCATGACCACCCGCCGACGCGCTCGAGAAGTCGTTCTACAACTCCTCTACGAAGATGATCTCAATCCCAACCACGACCCAGCGCTCGCCGAACCTTTTATTAACAAGCGAATGCTAGCAAATAAGCCGCTGTCCCAGTTCGCGCTCGACCTGCTCACCGGCGTTCGCAAACATCGCTTCAAAGTCGATCAACTTCTCTCCCAAAAAGCTACTAACTGGTCGCTCCGCCGCATGTCGGCCATCGATCGCAATATCCTCCGCCTCGCCACGTACGAAATGGTGCACGTAGGGACACCAGGTCGCGTTGCCATTAACGAAGCGGTCGAAATTGCCAAACGCTACGGCGGCAAAAACTCTAGCACTTTTGTTAACGGAGTTCTCGATCGAGTTTTGCGAGAGCTCAATGATAAACAAGGTGAATCCGAGTCAGCCGCCGTCTCCGAAGCATAAACTGCCACGACACGGGGAACTCCCCAAACGGCCATGCCCCGTGACAGGTTACCGGTAGCCAACCCAACGCTCGAAGTCGATTCTTCTGCCGCGTTCTATCTTCATCTCTAATTTTCACCGCTACCCTTCTGCCTCAAATTGGCTACGATGTTACAGGCAGTTTGTTCTTTGACATTCCTTCACGCGAGTTCGATCTATGAGTGCGCCAGAAATATCGGCTGACCAGTCGCTGGCTTCTGTCAATGTTCCCCGTCTCATTGGGGAATTAAGCCCTATTTCTGATTCAGATCGACTTGTAGAGGCCGCATTGGCCGTAGCGCGGATGCTCCAAAATCGCGCAACCAAATTGCAGACTCCCGCCGAACGTCGCCAACAAGCTGAATTGGATCGCATGATCCAACACCCAAGCGACAAAGCCATTCTCACCCAGATGACCGACCAATCTTTTCGCAGCCAATCCGCTTGGCGCGTTGTCGATCAAATGGTGCATATTCTCGACGTACAAGGCGTACCTCGATTCTTCAGTATGCTTGACCGCACTTTGCTCAAAGGTTTTCAATCGTTTGGCAACTACTTGCCAGGCGTAGCCGTTCCGCTCGTCAAAGACAAAATGCGAAAGGAAACGGCAAACGTTATCCTTCCCGCTGAAGCCGAAGTCCTCTCGTCCCATTTGCGAGCCCGCAGTGAAGAAGGCTTGCGCATGAACGTGAACTTCTTGGGCGAAGCGATCCTCGGCGAAGAGGAAGCTCAGGTCCGGCTCGAAAAATATCTCGCTGCCTTGCAACGCCCTGAAATCGAATGCATGTCCGTTAAGATCTCAACGATCTATTCTCAAATTTCCGCCATCGCCCGGCGTCACACCGTCAAAGTTCTCTGTGATCGCTTAGAACTCATTCTTCGCGCCGCCGCTCGCGAAATGTTCGTGCGTCCCGATGGCTCCAAAGTGGGTAAGTTCGTCTATCTCGATATGGAAGAATATCGCGATCTGCGACTCACCGCCGACACCTTCATGAAGACGCTCGAACGACCCGGCCTTGAACAAGTCCGAGCGGGCATCGCACTTCAAGCTTACATCCCCGATTCACATATCGTTCAACGCGAATTATCCGAGTGGGCGCAAGATCGCGTCCGTCGAGGCGGCTCACCCATCACGGTCCGCGTTGTCAAAGGGGCCAACATGGAAATGGAGCGCGTCGAAGCTTCATTGCGTGGCTGGCCACAGGCGCCCTACAAACATAAATACGAAACCGATGCAAACTACAAACGCATGCTGCAGTACGGCATGCAGCCCGATATCTACAAAGCAGTTCAACTCGGTGTCGCCTCGCATAACCTTTTCGATCTCGCATACGCCATCGTCTTGGCAGCCAGCCAAGGCGTATTGGCTCAAGTGCAATTCGAAATGCTCGAAGGTATGGCCAACCACCAACGCCGAGCCCTCTTCGAACTCTGTCATAATGTTCTGCTGTACGCCCCAGCCTGCCATCAACATGAGTTCATCAATGCCATCGGCTACCTGATTCGCCGTTTAGATGAAAACACCGGACCAGACAACTTCTTGAGACACGCCTTCAATATCCAAGTTGGCAGCCCAGCTTGGAAGCGACTGGAATCAGGCTTTGTATCTTCACTCGAACTTTCCAAAACGGTTTCCGATCAGCCTCGTCGCACTCAAGATCGACGTCTTCCTCCAGCCCAACCTGCTGAACCAAAACGTTGGGAAGAGTTTCAAAATGAGCCCGACACCGATGTCTCGCTGGTTCAAAACGGCCTCTGGGCAGAATCCATCATCGAACAATGGAAACATCGATGCGATAGCCGCGCTACGGAAATCTCATTGTGCATCGCGGGTGAGACACAATCCGGCGAAGGTGGCCTCTACGAATCGCCCGATCCATCGCGCCCGGGTGTCGTCGCAGCTCGTTATCATCAAGCGAGCCCAGCCCAAATCCGTCGCGCTATTCAATGCGCGGCGGATGATCCATCAGGCTGGCGACAACTGTCCCCCCAACATCGCTATGACATCTTGCGCCAAGTCGCCCAAGAAATCCGCGTTCGCCGCGGTGACCTGATGGGGGCTGCTCTAGCTGATGGCGGTAAGACGTTGCTCGAAAGCGATCCCGAAGTCAGCGAGGCGGTTGACTTCGTAGAATTCTATGCAAGTTGTGCACTCGATTTGGCCAAACGCGACGATATTGAAGTTCAGCCACTCGGCGTAGTCGCCGTTATATCTCCCTGGAACTTCCCGATTGCAAGCCCCTGCGGTGGTATCGCGGCAGCTCTGGCAGCCGGCAACACCGTATTGCTCAAACCTGCATCCGATACTGTCTTGCCCGCGTCCGTTCTCTGCGAGTGCTTCTGGGCTGCAGGCGTTCCGCGCACCGCATTACAACTCATCCCATGCAGCGGCAGTGTGGCAGGCAACTCTCTTGTCGGTCATCCGGATGTGAAAGCAGTTATCCTCACCGGCGGCACCGAAACAGCGCAGCGCATGCTCAAACAACATCCGCATCTCTTCCTACTGGCAGAGACCGGTGGCAAGAACGCGACGATCGTCACCGGCCTAAGTGATCGCGATCAAACCATCAAAAATGTTCTCCATTCCGCCTTCTCTCACTCTGGCCAAAAATGTAGCGCCACTTCGTTGCTGTT
>JADLDX010000168.1 GCA_020846515.1 Pirellulaceae bacterium | reverse complement strand
TCGACGGCCATGACCACGAATTGATACTTACTGTCAATCGGCAAATTGTCGTGCTCTCCAGGCCGTCCGCTCATGCGAGGCGGCAGTTTGGGACCGACCGGAATTGCCGTCGTCACGAACACGTGATCAGCCCCTAGAACTGGAGAACTATGTCCTCTGCCTGGAAGTGGAGTTTTCCAGCGAATGTTCTTGTCGTTCGACCACTCGACCGGTGGTTGCGCATCCGGGGCCACTCCCGTTCCTAACGGCCCGCGCCATTGGTTCCAATGTGAGACCGGATGGGCCTGGCGGTCTTGGCCGAGGCCACAAAGAGGAAACACACCGATCGCCAGCGCCATCCACAACAAGCTGCGGACCATGGTCAAACTCCCTGTTCAAATGGTACGTATAACAGGTCTTACGACATGCGCGGTGTATCGGTTCACATAGCTCATTTATGAGCTTTCTGTCCAATATCGCTGCAGCACTGTCGAACGGCTGATTATGTCAGATGTCAACCACATACCGATCTTGCGTATTGTGGTATGTTCTATCGCGATGATGATAGGGATGGCCGGACCGGCGACCTGTGATGATTAAACCGAAGCGCAGTCAGAATGCCTTCTGGCAAGTACCTCATCATTGATGCAAGTTAGGAATTTTCAGGCCAAATGGTGGTGACCAACGAGAAGTGTCAAAAATAGTTGGATAGTGCCCGCGGTGGCCACCATGCACGTCGACGCGTCCAATTTGGGATTAAGGCACTTAAATTTCGAAGTAAAAAGAGAGAAGAGGTTCCCGGACGAGTTGGTAGCATCCAAGCCCGAGCATGCGCCGTAGGGTTGTGCTCCCAGAAAACAACCTGAACCATGACATGCGGTTGTACGCAAGTTTTCCCGCGAAATGAGACAAATTGTGGATCGCCAAACGAAAGCTATGGCCTCTAACCTTGGATGATTAGGGCGCCCCAAGGAGAAGATCGCCCATACACGGATGCTCTGGCAGCCCGCACCTCCTGTTCACGATGAATGTGCCTTAATCCCAAATTGGACGCGTCCACGTGCTTATGGAACGCTCTGAACATCACGGATGCGCGATTACGACCAGCGTTGGGGCTAGATCGAGAACCTTGGGCAACGTGCGCGATAGTGTTTCCGGGTCGAGCGCCGAAAAAGTCTCATCGAGCAGGACTACGTCGGCTTGTTGGAGCAGTGCTCGCGCTAGGAACAGCCGACTCTTTTCACCATGGCTAAGTTGCCAGCCAGTCTCACCGACCATTTGCAGCAAACCGCCAGGCATGCGGTCGATCAGAGGGCCCAGGTCGAGTTTTCGACAAAGCTGTTCAGCGGCTTCCGCGTCGGATTGTGTTGGCGGCCAAGCTCGACCAAGTAGCAGGTTGTAGAGAAACGTTCCCATCAGGACATGATTGTGATGAAACTGCGGAGCCAGCACGATTCGTCGCCGCCAAGCTCGGCCAAGTGTTTGCCGGTCCAAACCGCACAGTAACAACACGCCTGCTTGAGGCAATCGCGCTCCGGACAATATCGCGGCAAGCGTTGATTTGCCGCCTCCCGATGGGCCCTCTAAAAGTACGCGATCGTTTTGACGAATCAAAAGGTTTACGCCACGCAGCACCGGTTCGCTGCGATTTGCATGGCGAAAAGTCACGTTTCTCGAATCCATGATGACGTCGACACTCGTTGAGTTACGGCTTGAAGCAGCCAAGGCAGGATCACCGACCGGTTCCGGATGATCAGGCTTTGCGAGAAAAGGGCGTAGGCGACGCCACGCGACGATTGCACCGCTGATCCGATCCAGCCCTTCGACCAAACGTTGCAGACCTTGTTTCGCGAGCAGCAGACCGCCCAGGGACACTGCCAGTCGAGTCACCGATTCGCTGCCGTACACGAAAGTCGGTGCAAGCCACAAAAGCCCACATAGCAGCCAAGTGCGCGGAAGCTGCGATTGCAGTATGGCCGTCGCACGGTCTAGCCGAGTCGACGGATCGAGATAGAGCTCGAGCGACTGATCGGTCTCATTGGCGGATTGATCGCGTGGCTCTTGAGCCAGAGTTGTGCGGTGCCCAATCATTCGCTCGACGAGATCATTGGTCAAACCCAGCCTCGCGTCGGTCCACGCTTCACGACGCCGCACGTTGAGCACCATTAGCCACGTCGCCAGCGCGACGAACGCGGCGAGCAATGCCGCCCCTCCCAACTGCGACGCCGCCGAACAAAGCACTACTGCAGCCAGCAACAATTCCACCACCGACAGCACGCTTTGCAATCCACCTCCGAGCGCGAGTTGTTCCAGGGTATCAGCCTCCATTACGCGACCGAGCAATCCCCCTGTTCCTTCGACGCGCACTCGATCTGGATCAAGTCGCAACGCTCCCGCCAGCAAACGACGACGAAGCGACGAACTGAATTCCAACGACAACTGTCCGCCCGCCGCTAGACTCAGCACTCGGAACGGAATCACACATGCCAGTAGCAGCATCCAAGCCCAAAGCCAGCCGTCATCCAATCGCCCGCTGAACGTCATCCAACCCAGCAATGACCATGCCGAAAGCGAACAGGCTTGCTCGACGATGTGCGTGCCGATCATCATCGTCAGCCAGTATCCCCAACGCACGTCGCGGCGACCGGGAGCCCGCAACTGCCAGCAGCCACCAATCCGCACATCAGCCATGCGCTTTGCCAGCAACGCGCGCCCTGCCTTCTTGGCGGCACGATCGGATAAACCAACCTCATTTAACAAGATTTCTATCGGTTGCAGGTGCGCAGCCACCGCGGTACGACACACTGCGGCTCGCACCTCATCTAACGCAACAGTGCGAATCGAAAAGTCTGGCGCGACAACACGGAGATGACGCCGCGATGCGCCCAGCACGGCAACGATTTGCACCTCCGTCGCATGAATTTCAATCAGTGCTGGACCGGCGTGACGGAGCATCGCTTCGACATCCGAATACGGTGCGGCAACCGATTCGACCTCAAGCCCGATCCGTTCCGCCGCCGTGTCAAGCCAACGTTGGTAGCTGAAGCGTCTGTCCTTTGTTTCGTCGCTAGATTCGCCCGAACAAGTGTCTCCCAAGCGATCCCAACTCTTATGGAGCGGGCTAACAAGTAAAATCGATTGATGCGGCAATTTCGCGAACTTTGCCAGCGTCAGAATCGCGTCTCCAAGAGCATCTATTGGCCAGACGATTTGATCGAGTGAGTGCATCATGGGACCGCCACCCCTTCGGTTACTTGCCCGGACTCGACTCGCACGCGACGCCAACACGAATGTTGCCAGATGTTTTTCTGCACAGACTCTTCCGCCTCGAGAAGTCGCCGATACAACGAAGACTGATTCGTAACCAGCTCCGCAGGCGACCCATCTTCAACGACTCGACCGCCATCGACTACGATTACGCGGTCAAACTCGCGCGAGTCGCTGATGTCATGACTGACCAAGAGCAGCGTCGTTCCCGCAAAGTGTTCGCGGACTCGTTTTGTCAACTCCCGACGCTGATCATGATCGAGTCCACGAAACGGCTCATCGAGCAACACCAACCTCGCTTGGCTCTTTAGCAACGCCCGACCCAATCGAACGCGTTGACCTTGTCCGCCGGACAGCAAGCCGCCTCCCTCGCCTAGCTTCATCTGCAATCC
>JADLDX010000167.1 GCA_020846515.1 Pirellulaceae bacterium | reverse complement strand
GATCGCTGATGACGTGCGACGGAAACAATATGGCTTCCAGAACTTCTTTACGTGTAAAGCGTTTTGAAACCGCACTCAAGTCGGGGCCCACTTGCTTGCCGTTGGTGCCCATGCGGTGGCAACTGACGCACTTGGCTTTTTGATAAACAGCCAGTCCATGTTCGCTGCTGCCGGATTTACCTTCATTGGAGTTGAAGTATTCCACCAGTGTCTCCAAATTCCAGCGCGAGCCCGACGGTACGCTGGGCAAGACCGCTTCCAGTCGATCGGGATAAGTGGTTGCGAACCATTTCTGCCAGGCCGCCATGGGACTGACGTTTTTGTCACTTGGTGCTGGAAACTCGTTCCCGGTCCAGTGCTCCAACAGTTTGATGGCCGGTTGGCTATTGCTGCCGTCCAGTTCCATGCGCAAACCATGCAGAATGACTTCGCGAAACGCTTCAGGATCATCTGCCGCCAGGTCGACGGTCCGCAGCGCATTCATGACTTCGCTGATCGCGAAGGATTCCAAGTTTGGCAGACTGCGAATGAGATAATCCCAGTTCTCACCGGCTGGCTGTTGCGACAGTCCCAGGGCGATGGCTTGTCGACGATCGGGGCTGCGCAGCCAGGCTGATCGCAAGTACTGCATGGACTGATCATCGCCGTTTTGGGACAGCAGGGCGACTATGCCCGTGCGTAATCGCTTGTATTGATCACCTTCGAAACCATCGCCTTCTATCTTCTGATCGAGTTGTCTTAGCAACTGGAGGTCGCTTTCAGACAGTTTGTCGGGGAAGCGATAGAGTGAAACCAGAGCCGCATTAGGCCACTTGTCGCCTTCGGATACGAAGATGCGAGCTTCGTCCAGCGGCAGATCCTGACAAATGTCGCGAGCCGCATGCATGATATACAAGGGATAGCTGCTGCCCCCTTCGGCCAATTGCGATTCCTCATAGAACTTTACCAATGCGAATCGTTCAGCCGCGTTCCACTTGTGCTTGAAGAACTTCAAATGCATCGCCACATGCACGCGTTCGGCCAATTCTGCATCGCTCTGTAGGAAGGCAATCGCCTGATCAATGACGGCTTCGGCATTGAGATAGGTTAGCAATCGAAACAGTTCGCGATTCAACAGCGGTTCGCCAATCGGGAACTCGCCGACCAACTGATCGGTAAACTCAGTCAGTTCGGCAGGACGCACGTTGGTTCTATGCAGGGCTACTTGAGTCAGTCGCAGGAAGTCGTTCAGATTGCGATCGCTGACAAAGCCTTTTAAGACCCGGCTGACTGCGTCGACCACCATGCGACCATGCTCAGGCGTCGGTTCGGCTACGACCAGTGCCAAGCCACCTTGGATTACCAGTCGTTGGTTATCGCTGCTGAGCAATTGTTCTTTCCAGGTGCCCGTTGGGATGCGTTCCAGCAGTCGGCGAGCGCTCCAAACCAGGTAGCGATCATCACTGCTTAACAGGGGCAGCAGATCCTCCAGCGGCGGGACCTCTTCCAAGCGAATCAAGGCTTCGCACGCAGCACGCTGGACGCGTGGATCGCTGTCAGAGACCAGTTCCACAATGCGGGGTACGACGGCGGTGGGCTCTTTGTGGGCTGCCATCAGGTTTACGGACCGAGCACGCACTAATTCGTTTTTCGACTGGGACAGTTCCTGCAACATATCGGCCGTCAGTGTCGGTCCGAAAAGTTGCAAGAGGTCCATTGCCCGCAAGCGATACTTGGCTGGGTTGTCATCACTATAAGCCACGCCTGCAATCAATTGATTCCAACTGCTACCCAGTTCTTCTTTGAGGGTGGCCAGTTCCTGTCGAGCCCATGGGGCTGAGGGCTGTGGTTGACGCACAGCCCGTGCAATACCTGTCCCCAAATCCTTGACGGATGCTGGGATCGTGCCTTTCCATTGCACGCGATAGATTCCGCCGGTGGTGCCTCGACCGCCTGTACAAAAGTAGATACTGCCATCTTTAGCGACAGCCATATCGGTAACGTTCAGTGGTTGGCCTTGTAGAAATACTTCAGCCTGCGCCTGATGACCCGCACCATTGCCTTGCAGCTTGACCGACAGAATGCGTCCCTCTGACCAGTCGGCCAGAAAGATGCTGCCATGGTAGCGTTGTGGGAACGCATAGTGATCGTAACATAGAGCCCCAGTGGGTGAACCGCGACCGGTCTCCAATAAGGTTGGCAAGCGATCGATGTAGTAACTTGGCCATTGTGCCCATCCACTTCGCCAGCCATATTCGCCGCCTTCGACGATTTCAAACAGACTAGTCGGTCGATACCAGGCAGTGCCTAGATCGGCTTCCATATCGCTATCGTGCACCAGCAACGAACCATCGGTATGAAAGACCAGGTCATACGCATTGCGCAATCCACCAGCCACAATCTCGACACGTTTGCCTTCCAGGTCGGTACGAATAACGGAACCACCTGGCGCTTTAATACCTGCGGCGTGCCCGCCCGGATCTTCCATGCGCGGTGTCACCAGATCGCCTTCATAAAAATGACGATAAGGACTCGAGCTGGCATACTGGCCATCGTACTGCGTATGATTGCCCAGGATGCAATAGATCATGCCTTCCGGACCCAATGTCAATCCGTGGGCAGCGTGTTCACCGCTGGGACCTTTAAAGGCCACAAGGCGATCGGCTTTTTCTAACGAACCATTGCGATCCTGATCGCGCAGCCGATACAAACCAGCGCCCTGCTCGCCTTCACCGGTGACATAGACTTCACCATTTAAGGGCAAGATGCCTTGGACGTTCTTAATCAGATCGCAGTAGGGGCGAACTTTGTCCACCTTGTCATCGCGATCCGTGTCATAGATCAACAGCAGCGGTCCGCCCTCTTGTGCGGCTACGATGTGACCAAACTCGTTAAAGGCCATCGTGACCAAGGAACCGGTTTGCTCGTTGCTCATCAACTCTTGCACGGCGAACTCTGGCCCAACGCGAAATCGCTCATTTTCGCTGGTCTCTTCCCGGGCGACCTCTTCGCGACGATCCCAAGGAGCGGTTTCACCCAACGTGCCGAACTCTTGTGCGGCTTTCCAGCGAGAGTCATTGAAGTTAACGGTCTGCCATTGCGGCGTGACGTCCAAGGCTGAACGCCAGCTTTTATCAGTCGAGTAACTGAGCCAACTGCCGCCCTTGGGTTTGACCAACACGCGCGCAGCCACAGCGGCTGCACCCTCGGCCACATTGGTCACACGGACGCAAATAACGTTCTTGCCACTGACCAACAGGCGAGTAATGTCATAGTTTTCCATCTGACGAATCGACTGACCATTGCCGATGCGTCGACCATTGACCCACAGTTCGTAGCGATCATCGGCCGTAATGGTGATCGAGGCCTCCTCGACCGCGGGAACCTGAATCGTTTTGCGAAACAGGCAATCGCCGGCCGGCGCCATGCCGCGTGGATGCTCAGGCGACCATATCCATTGGGCTTCTCGACCAGATACAGGATTGTGCCAACCCAAGCTGAGGCCCAAGGCCAATAGCCCCCAAGCCAACCCAGGAAGCGATCGGCTCAGTCTGCAGCACCAGCAGGTTAGCCTTCTAACGGCAAGTTCCATTGTGCGCTACCTCAAATGCATCCGTGCAAATAGTGATGGCCACTTGGGATGACCACGATTGTTTCAGAGTTTTTCTTTTTTCCAACGATGGGTCGTACCAGAAATCTCGACCAGGGGTCAAGGCTGAATTTGCAAATGTGGATCGGAGGGGCCACCAGTCTCCACCGCTGCCACCCGTAGCCACCGCTGCCACTCGTAGCCACCGCTGCCAAGCGGTGGAGACTCGCCTGAAGCGCTTCCACCGTCTGGCGACGGGTGGCTACCGCTGCCAAGCGGTGGAGAGTCACCTGAAACGCTTCCACCGTCTGGCGACGGGTGGCTACGGGGCATCCACCGTCTGGCGACGGGTGGCTACGGGGCTGGTGATTTGATTGATCTTGGGGAATCGGCTGGCCGTCGTCTATGCTGTGGCGGCAGTGGGCCGCACAGATCCAAGAGAGATGACCGGCAAGATGACACCTGACACAATTTTGCGCAGCAGACGCGATGTAGTCTGGCAGGAGCAACCGGCCGGGTGGCTGGCGTTTGATCCCTTGGTGCGCACGGGTTATCGGTGCGGGCAAGCCCAACGCTGGCTATTTGACCAGTTCGATGGTCAACGCACTTTGCAGCAAATTCATCGCGCTGCGGCTATCCATTCAACGCTGCAAATCATCTCTTGGCAGGAATTGCACGAACTGGCAAAGACATTGCAAGTTCGCGGTTTGGTTCAAGTAGTTGGCGGAAATTCAACTAGTATTTCCCCCGGCAACGCGGCTGATAAACTCGGCGAGCACACTCAGTCTCAGGATAAGTCCGCTCGATCGAGCGCGAGCCTGGCCTTTGGGGCGGATGATGTCCTGGTCCAACCACAGGTTAGGCACCCGTCCGGTTCCGGTCGGAGTTGGTTGCAATGGTTCGCGCAGAGCGTTTCATGGCGGCTGCGCGGTATTGACCCGCAATGGCTGCTGCGCAGACTGGCTCCGCATACGGACTGGTTGTTCTCCGGTCCAGCCGTGCGTTGGTGGTTGGGTTTGATGGTCTGCGTGTCCCTGCTCGTCTTAGCTGACTTCTCGCGATTAATGGAGCAGGCCACGGTCTGGGATTGGTTGATTCAACCGGCCAGTGGCTCGACGCTGTTTATCATCTTTGTACTCACGCGGGCCATACACGAACTTGGCCATGCCCTGGTGCTGACTCGCCTGGGAGGCCGTTGCCCCGATATTGGTTTAATCTTCATGTTGGGTGCGCCTTGTGTCTATTGCGACGTCACGGAGAGTTGGCGATTACCTACGGCACGGCAACGTGCTGCGGTGGCCGCTGGTGGTATGTATGCAGAGTCGATCGTGGCCAGCTTGTCGGCGTGCATCTGGTTGTGCACCGCACCGGGCACCGTTAACACCTTGGCCTTACAGACTATGTTTGTCTGTTCGATCAGTACCTGGCTGGTTAATGCTAATCCGCTGATGCGTTTCGATGGCTATTACATTTTGAGCGATTGGTTGGATGAACCAAATTTGCGAACTCGGGCCGATGCCTGTTTGATGGCATATGTTCGGCGCTGGTTGACTGGCATCAGCGATACGTCGGCGGGCACGCACCATCCGCATTGGAAACGCGGAGTGGGTTTGGCAGTATTTAGTTTCGCTGGTTTTATTTATCGCTTGAGTTTGTCGTGGATGATGGCGACGTTGATCGTGGCCTTGTACGCAGCCTGGCATTTTGCCGCATTAGGGCGAGTTATTGCCGCTTTGCTACTCTTTTGTTGGTGGGTGTTACCAGCTATGAAGTTTGTGCATCACCTGATACGAGCCGCCAGGACCATGTGGGCTCGAGTCCGCTTAGGCGTATTGGCCGCATGGGCGGTATTGATGCTGTGCGCTGTCCCCCTGCCCTATCGTCAAGCCGCTCAAGGCTGGGTGCAACCGGTCAGCATGCAAGGGTTGTTTGTACCCAGTGCTGCCCGCCTGCAGCAGGTACTGAAACGTTCAGGAGCTGTCGTCCAGCCGGGAGATGTTGTTTTTCGCCTGGCCGATGACGCGCCACGTCTGCGCGCCATCGAATTGAACTATGCCGTCGACAAACGGCGCGAGCAGTTAGCCGCCATGGTGCGACAGCGCGGACTCGACAAGAGTTCACAGGTCGACTTAGGTGTCACGGAGGCTTCGCTAGCCAGCAGCCAATTGCAGGCTCACCACGGCAATGTTGCCTTGTCTCGCTTTACGCTTCAATCGGAAATAGCTGGGACACTTATCAGCCTGCCAGCGCCGAAACTGTTGGATATCGATAACCGGGTCGTGACACCAGCTCCCGTCTTATGGCTGGATCCCGATCAAGTGGGACGCATCGTGCCGGCCGGCACGATGGTGGCCGCCGTTTGCAGCCACGAGCAGATCGCGGTGGTGCCGGTGCATGACCATCAACTGCGCGATATAGCTGTGGGCACGCCTGTCCGTCTACTCCTGCCCTCGAAAGGCGATGCCATCTGGAGCAGTCACGTGCGCTCAATCGTTCGCTTAGAACAGATCGACTCGATCGCCAGATTGATCGCTGAAGCCGATCCAGACAATACGGCCAGTCCCGCTCAGACGACGGCAACACAGGCCAGCGCCGGTTACGCCGCCATCGTACCGCTGCCTCTGCATGAGTCACACCTCAACGCTGAAGTCCGCGCTGTCTTTACAGTCCCCGCGAAAACAATCGCCAGTCGCGCCATTGATTGGTCACGCCATAATCTACGTTGGTTGCTGCCGATGTAGTGAGATGGACTATACGACGACATAGCTATACGACGACATATTGGTCCAACCGAGTCAAATAGAGCCCACATTCCTTGACGACCTGGCCTGTCAGTTGGTGCCAATAGGCAGCGTATTGAATCAGTTGCGGACGATAGTAGTCAACCACGCTGGCGATGCCCTCTTCAGTTATCGAGTCGCTCTTGTAGT
>JADLDX010000166.1 GCA_020846515.1 Pirellulaceae bacterium | reverse complement strand
GGGCAACAAGTCCACCAGTTGCTCCAGTCGAAAAACATTCTTGGGCATACGGGTGATCCGCACACCATAGGCACGTCCGGGCACAGAGCCGACGCTACCAATTTTGCCCAACCGCTTGGTCGATGAACCTGGGTAATCCAAGTCGACCAGGGCACCGCCGGCTGGATTGCCATCGATTAAAATGTTGCCGCCTTCCACTGAACTGTTATTGTTGTAATCATGCAACGCCAAGCCGAAAGCGATACGCTCCGCCGGTTTTTCATCGGCGCGTACTATGTTGTCGATCAAGTCAAAGGTGACCTGAATCCACTCTCCTTCGCCGTTGGGAGTCCAATCAAATGTTTGGCGCGTGGACAACCATTTGTCACCAGCTGTGCCACCTTCGATGATTTGTAAACTGCCGCCGGCAATCAATGCCGCGGGTAGTTTATCGCTGTCATCCATGGGATTGGTTCGAAGAGTAACTGCCGATGTCCCAGCCGGGCTGTCGTCACCAGGAATCGTCGCGGTCCAAACATCATTGATCTTCTGACTGTCCGAGAAATCATCGGACAGTAAGACCAATTCGGGAAGGCGATGCTGTTGGATCCATTGGCGATAGGCAGATTGTTGATCCATCAAGCGATTGGAAGTTGCTTTTAGTTCTGTTTCCCATCGCTCATATTCTTGGGCCTGACTGGCGCGCGTGACCCTATCGTTAGGCTTGACCCACTGGTCTGGATTGTAGGCTGGAAAGAGGACAGATTGAAAGTTATAGAAGTCCAATTGTGAGATGGGTTCGAATTTGTGATCGTGACACTTGGCACACTGCAGGGTTAGTCCCAGAAGTGATGAAGCAATGATCTGCTGTGCTGATTCGAGAGCCGTGTAGCGGTCGATACGCACTTCGTCGGCATTGCCATCGCTTTCGCCTGAGCCATCCTGGCCGTTGCGCAAATAGTGCGTAGCGATCAGCATATCGATCATCTCAGGTGTGGCTTGGCGTCGATGTTTATCAGCGTCAAAGCCCGACAACTCGTCGCCGGCGATCTGCTCCTGCACAAATTGATCAAAAGGTTTATCAGCACTGACCGATCTGACTACGTAGTCGCGATACTGATATGCCAAAGGTCGATCGGAGTCGGCATTAAAGTAGCCGTTTGAATCAGCATAGCCAGCGGCATCCAACCAGTAGCGGCCCCAGCGAATGCCATATTGCGGTGATGCCAGGTAGCGATCGAGTCTGCGTTCCAATGCGTCGGGGCGGTCATCGCTGACGAAGGACTCGATCTCTTCGAGGTTGGGTGGCAGGCCTTTGATTGAAAAACTCAAACGCCTTAGTAGCGTGTGGCGATCTGCATCTGGTCCCAGTTGCAGGTTGACACGTTCCAGTTCACCTTGGACAAAACGATCGATGGGTGTACGACAGAGTGGGACATGTTTGACGGCGGGCAATTCGATGGTGCGAAGTCTGGTAAAGGCCCAATGTTCATCTTGTTGAATCGCGTCGGCCTGTTGCTGGCTGGTTGGCATTCCACTGGCACCGGTGGCAATCCAGTTCTGCAAAACTTGTTTGTCTTCGTCCGACAAGGGTTGATCGGGTGGCATTTCGTTTAGAGCAACGCGTGTCCACAAGGGGCTCTCATTGAGCGAATGAGGTTTGACGACCACACCTGATTCGCCACCTTTCCAGATGCGGAGGGCGGTATGCAATTGCAGTCGGGCCTCGCTCTTGGCGACACCGTGGCATTTTACGCAGTTGCGTTTGAGTACTTGGTGAACCGCCCGAGGCAACGTCGCCACGTCCGTTGACGAGTTGCCGGTGATTTCTTGTCCACTGGACAACCCGGTCAGGCAGAGCCAGGCGATGATCAATTTCGAGAACAGTATTGGCGACAGGCGGGGCATCGTTGTGGGCTCAGAGTGCATGGTGGAACCCAAGTCGGCGGGGAAGGGCGGGCGGGTCTGGAGTGTCTCTACCAGGATACACGCTGGCGCGGCCGTTGAGGAGAGTCGTCGGTTTGGCTGAACTCAATACTGGTGGGCACTTTGGCCCTGTATACTGCAGGCCTCATGCGTAATGCCCGGCTGGTTTTACCGCTAACCGCTAACCGCTAACCGCTTACTGCCTCCAGGTATTTGAATTCATGTTGAAGATCTCACGTTTGGAAACGTTTGTCATCGGTGACGGCGTGGGCATTGATCCCGATCAAGGCGGAGTGGAACCGCTGGCCTGTGTGCGCGTCCATACGGACGACGGTCTCAGCGGTCTCAGTGAAGTCTTTCGCGTACCGCCGGGAGTTGTGCAGGCGACCGTGGGAGGGCCAGCGACCCATTTTGGTCGCTTGTTGCTCAATCAAGAAATTACGCACCCAGAACGCTTGTGGCAACACATGTGGGATGCGTTGATCCACACTAATCGCCGAGGTTGGGAGATCATCATCCTGGGCGCGCTGGATGTAGCGATCTGGGATATCTATGGCAAAGCCTTAGGGCAACCGGTATGGCGATTGTTGGGCGGTGCCCAGCGCGGACCTTTTCAAACGCACAGTCAGACATGCGCAGAGCATGCAGTGCCCTACTGCACGATCGTCTCGGACGACTGGGGTGGCGAGAAGATGTTTGCGCAGCAAACGGCGCGCGTGGCCCGGTTGGCTGAGCTTGGTTATCGCGCGTTCAAGGTCGAGCCGATGATGAGTTCACCGCAGGATGTGGTCGAGCTAGCCAGACGCACTCGCAAGTTGTTAGGGCCGGAACCATTGTTGATGGTCGATGTGGGCTATTTGTTTAATGACTTGCCCACGGTCACACGCATCTGTCGCGAGTTGGAAGAGCTGGATATCTTCTTTTTTGAAACACCGTTTCCTGTGGACAACTCGGAACTCTACGCGCGGTTGGCTGAGCAGACGCGGATACCGTTGGCGATGGGCGAGCATGGCGTCACACGTTGGGAGTTTCTGGACATGATGGATCGCGGTCGAGTCTCCGTGGTGCAACCTTATATGACAACGTGCGGCGGTTTGACGGAAGCCAAGCGCATAGTGGATCTGGCGGTATCGCGCGGCGCTCTGGTTTGTCCGGGCAATTGGTCAACTCAAATATTGGGCACGGCCTCGGTTCATTTGGCAGCTTATTCACCGATTACCCCGGTGATCGAATTTGCGGCAGCCGAGGTGCTTGAATCGCCGCTGCGCAGCGCGTTGCAGGCTGCGGGCTTGCCTGTGAAACAAGGGTTGATTGCCTTTCCCGAGACGCCGGGAATTGGATATGAACTTCCATCGACCATCATCGATCACTATCGAATTGGTTAACCTTCCTTGCTCAGCCCATTTAACGAGAGGCAGACTGGTCATGTCGGCACGCGCGGTTCATCATGGTCGCATCGTTTTGTTACTGATGGGTTTTGCAGCTCTGGGGCATTTAAATCGAGTAGGGATCTCCGT
>JADLDX010000165.1 GCA_020846515.1 Pirellulaceae bacterium | reverse complement strand
TGTCGGTCTTACCTCGCATGGTCATCGATATCTTGCGTTTGCTGCGCGGGGCCAAGGTAAATTCAGATGGCTGCAGGATCACGTTGGCCAGGGGTGTGCCACGCAAGGTCTCGGCCTGCAGCTGTATCTCTCGCGTTTGATCGCTCGTATTGGAAAACTCCATGGTCAAACGCCGCTGTCCACCACGAAGTTGCGATAACTCAAGATAAACTGGCGCTACGTAGAGATCATCGCCAGCCCGGCTGAGCAACGATTGCTGAGCCGGATAGTCAGCGGCATCAGCGGAAATGGTAAAGGTGCGTTGCTTGACGACCCGTCCCTGCATAACCAAGTCGACTTCCAACTGATATTGCCCCGTTAGAATCGGCTCGGGCACTATCTCTTCCATGCGAACAGAACTCTTAGGCATCACTCGCCCCAGATAGCGTTCTTCGCTCTCCATCGACGCCCGCACCGGCATGGTCATGCGCACCGGTTTCATGGCAGGACCACTGGCACTCTTTAATCTCGATTTCATCTCATATTCAAAAGCCGTGTCGCTGGGATTGCGAATCACAGCACTGACTCGCGGCAGTCCTCTCGATGTGGTCAGCTTGCCTTCCTCGATGCTCAATTCAGCGGCATTGTCACCTCGTGCGCCTTCGACCTCCAGATCTACACGCAATACATACTGGGTCACCACGCGAATACCGGCGCTGGTGAGGGCCTTGCCGGTCGCGTCAACTCTGGGTGGTCCGGGGGCGGCAGCCCCAATGTCTTTTACTAGCACGCCAAACGAATAAAAATTGGCGTCCCCCGGTGGCACTCGCACAACGCCACCGATCAGCAAAGGAATGTTGCGTTGTACGGTGGAGCGACCGGGATTGATCAAGCGAATGTTCTCGGTGGTCACCCGCGCCTCGTCATGCACCACCTGGCCTGTAATCTCCTGGCGCAAGTCGACCAAGGCCACGTCCAGGATCGTGTCCTTGTTGGTGGCCTCGACCTTGAACTCGAATCGCAACACGTCATTGCGCCGTCCCGACAAACGCTGCACCAGGGGTTCAATATGAAAGGCCGGTTCGAACGATTCACGAACCGTAATGGTTCGCGGTTGAGACGTGTTGGCACTAGTCGGTTTGGGCTGAGCTTGCAGACACATAGGCGCCATCAAACTGCACAGCCCGATAGACAACAGAGTCTGTAGATAAGAAGCGACTCGCATGATTAGTCATCCTGCACAGGTTGGTTTCATATGATTCTTGCCCCAGTCCGCTTACGGATTGGGCATAGCTTTGGACGTACCCACGCTGCCGGTGGTCGCAATGGTGGTCACCGTAGTACTCCCAGCACCGCTGGCCGTGTTGCTCACACTCTTGCCAACCGTATTGCTCGCCGTGGTAGTGGTAGTCGCAGTGGTAAAGGTCGTCGCCGGTACGATACGTGGGGAGATAAAGATAGCGACTTCAGCTTCTCGCTCCTGCTTTTCCACTGTGCGGAACAAGGCTCCGATACCCGGCAAGCTGCCTAGCAAGGGAATGCGATTGACTTTGTCAACCGTTTGACGTTGAACCAAGCCTCCGATCACGATCGTTTGACCATCACGCACATCAACTTTGGTCGAGACCTGTCGACGATTGATAATTGGAAAAGTAGTGTTCGACGTAGAAGAGGTATCTTCGTTGGTGCGAATATCTTCGCTGACTTCCGCCTTTTCGATTTCCATGGCGACCAGATCGCCGCGCACGTGCGGCGTGATGATCAGGGAAATACCGGCTTCTACCTTCTGCAGATTGTTGTTGAACAGCAATTGATTGTTGTTGGGCTGCAAACTGAAGAAAGTTTCGCGTGCGATGGAAATCGTAGCCTTTTCGCCATCTTTGGCCGTGACACGCGGGGCAGCTCGAATCGTCACGTAGCCTTGTTGGGACAAAAGTCGCACAAACGCCGAGGTCACGGCAAAGTCGCTAAAGGCATTGTCCGTACCCGTTGGACTAGCCGAGCCATTGAAGGCCAGCCCCGACATACCAATCTTCAATTGATCAATGCCACCGACGCCTACCACATGGTTCCAGTCCATCCCGAAGCGAAAGTTGCTTTCAGGAGAAGTCACGCACACGATGGCCTCCAACACCACTTGCTCAACCGGTTGGTCAAGCTCTTGAAGTCGCTGGGCCAATTCCTGGCCAATCGTTTCTGGCGCATCGATGATAATGATGTTTCGCTCATCCGAAACTTGAAAGAAATCCTTGAAGCGTGGCGGCAACAGCTCGACTAACTCAGTGGCCGGATGATGCTGAGGCGAATATTGAAATCGCTTGGCCACGTAGCTGAACAGGGGCGACGCTGGATTGGGCGGCGCGACCATATACACTCCGTCGCGATAGACGAAGACAAACCCAAGTGGCAACAGGATCTGCGACAACGCATCTTCCAGCAAGACGTTGTTCAGTTGAGCTGAGGTGACGCCACCAATTTGATCGTCAACAATGATGGTCATCCCCGAAGCAGCGCTGAGCAACTGCAGGGCCTGACGCACATCGGTCTCTTCGAAAACTTCGCTAATCCGCTGGGGCTCAATCGGCGGTGGCAATTGACCAACGCCTGGCATCGGCATCCCCGGTTGGTATACCACCGGGTTGGCACTTACACGACCTATGGTGGCTGTCGAATCCATGGCCGAGCCTGGTATCGGCGGTAGCTTGGCAATGTTCAGCGGCGGCTCTACCTCTTGCGGAATCAAGACCTCATCGCTCACTGGCATGATCATGTTTTTGGCGCCAGCATCAATTCCTGCCGTCGTTTCGACTTGCATCTGAGAATTGGCCGCCGTTAACGCTTCAGCATAGAGGGCCGAGACGTCCTTGCGCTGAATGCGTGAAGTGTCTGCACAACCGCCTAAGCAGCTCAGCAGAACTATCGAACACAGCATCTGGTTACGACGAATTTTGGTCACCCAAGCGATCGTTCTAGAGAGGGGGCCACGCTGGCGAAAACACGCCAAACTTATAGGCCTCTCGTCTCGTCGCCGCAATGCCGGCTTTGCATGGCCACGGCCACGAATGAAATCAGCCGCGTAATGCTAGCCAAACACAGGGGTTCTCTCAGCTACCAGGATCCACCAACCAACCAACCAAAACCCTTGC
>JADLDX010000164.1 GCA_020846515.1 Pirellulaceae bacterium | reverse complement strand
GCTCGGGGACACACGCAATCGCCCATTGCTAGCAAAAACACATTGCCTGTGTCCCCGCGTGTTTTGCTTCCCCGCGTGTTTTGCTCCCGGCGCCCGGGGACACACGCAATGGTCCATTGCTAGCAAAAATACATTGCCTGTGTCCCCGAGTGCTTTGGGCTGCTCATGGCTAACATCGATGGCTCGGGCGTTGGCCGGGTATTGTGGCAAGGAGTCGTTGTGGCTGTTGTCGAGCGTCTAGGTTGGGGGGGTAGGTCGCGTCAGTCAAAGTCAACAACCTCGGGGACAAGAGGACGCCCCGGACACCCGCCGGTCACTCATTGCTAGCACAGGAGTAGGCCTCCTGGGACACCGTTCCACTTTTGCTAGCATCAATTAACAATGCCTGTGTCCCCGTGGGGGCTGCATCTACCGCGCCGAGTCCTCGGGCCATAGGGTTGGAGTCGGACCGAAAAAGATTGACTGTACTGGATGCTCCAATTAAACTGCGGTCAGAGGGCGTGGTGCGTTTTCTGCCTGCGCTCAACTCGTCTTGCCACTATTAGGCTTCAGAATCCTCTAAGGAATTTGGTATGAAAATGCCAGCCGTTGTGCTCCGCGCCGTGCGAGGCTTGGTCGCTGTCACTGCAAGTTGTGCCCTGCTGGCAACTTGCTTCCTAACTGCGGATGTTCGGGCTCAGGATTCGACTTCGAGCGCCAGCGGGAGTGCAGCCAATCCGATCACTGAATCGACCTCCCGCCCAGGCATGCCTGGCGCAGCTGGTGGTGGTGTGATGCAGGACTGGACCACTGTCATGATGCTGATCTCCCAGACCGTTGATCCCGATGAGTGGCGAGATTTCGGTGGTACCGGCAATAGTACGATGATTCCGTATCCCAACGGCGTGTGGCTGGACGCAAAAGGTCATCTCAAACGCATGGAACGCAGTGGCCTGATGCCCGCGTTCGCCGCCAATGCTCGTCAACCATGGCGAGCCGGTAGTGGATTGCGAACCGTGTCGCTGAAGGCTCTGGATGCAGCTCTGGGTATGGCCACGGCGCGCGGTTTGGAACCGACCTCGCAAATGATGCAGCTGGCTGGAATTTCGCACATTCAGTATGTGGCTATTGATAAGGCCAATCGTGATGTTCTGATCGCCGGACCTGCTGCCAAGCATCATGACAACGGTTTTCTGCTTGAAGACTTGCGTACCTTGGCTGCTTTGATGAATGACCACACGTCACCGTTGGGCTGCTCGCTGGATCCCGATAACCAAGGCATTCTGAACGCTCAGCAATTCCTAAGCGATCCTGCAGTGATTGGCCGTTTGGGACGTACGCCCCAGTTGGTAGCTGAGCAATTGAAGGCCAAAGTTGGTCCGCATGCCGTCAATGTTTTTGGAATCGATGCAGCCTCCAGCACCGCACTGGCTCTGGTAGATGCCGACGAACATATGAAGCGTGTTGGCCTGGGTTTGGCGTCGACTCGACCAAAGATCAAGACTTACTTCGATCACTTGGATCGCCAAGGCAAGGCACAACCACAAAGCTTGATTCGATGGTGGTTCGCCTACAATACATCAGCCATCAATGTTAATGCTGCGGGTGATCTCTTCGAACTGCCCCAGCAAACGGTGGCTGTCATGAGCGAACAACAGTGGGTTAACGCCCAGGGCGATCGTCAAGCCACAGGCGCCAACGATCTGGCGGCGGATGCATTCGCTAAAGAGATGACAGAAAAGCTGAGTGAACTGAGTGCTACCGAACCCGCGTATGCTCGTCTGCAAGGTATTTTCGAAATCGGTTTAGCCTTGCAGTTGGCAATCGAATCTTCTGATCAGCCATCGCTGGCCGAGTGGTTCCCGAATCTGGCTTATCGCTCTACCACTAAACAAACATCCACAGATGGCCGACAGACACCCAAGAGTGTTGAAGGTGTAACAGCTTGGAACCGACTTCGAAGTGGCACAGTCGTGGCTGTCATTAGCGGTGGTGTCAAGATCGAACCGTCAACCGTCGCCAGCCGAGCCAATTGGCAGAGCACCAATCCGATCCGTCGTCCGACCGCCTTGGATGCCAGTCCCGTCCTGTCCGGTGTTTCGACTCAATGGTGGTGGGACTGATTTGCCTGCTCATTTCGAAACAGGTCTTGATCGCATTTTGACCGAACCGTTGCCTGAGTTAACTGGGCGGCGGTTCGGTTTGTTGTTTAACCAGGCTTCGCTATCGGCCTCTGGCATCTACGCGGCGGATGCACTGGCAGAACGTTATAGTCCAGCAAACTTGGTCAGTCTGTTTTCACCTCAACATGGCCTGTGGGGTGAAGAGCAGGCCAACATGATTGAAACCAATCACAGTTGCTATCGCCCGCTGGGCGTGCCACTTTACAGCCTCTACAGCCGCAGCCGACAGCCATCGCCGGACATGTTGGCCGATCTGGAGATGTTGGTTATCGATCTTCAAGACGTCGGCACTCGAGTATACACGTTCATCTGGACGATGCTTAAGTGCCTGGAAGCCTGTGCCTCGGCACGTGTGCCTGTACTGGTGCTCGATCGCCCAAATCCGTTGGGTGGCGTCATCGCCGAAGGCCAACTGCTGCGGGAAGAATACCAGAGTTTTGTTGGGCTGTCGTCGATACCTATGCGTCACGGGCTGACGATGGGCGAGCTGGCCAAATGGTTCGTCTGCAAGTATAACTTGGACGTGCAACTGCAGGTCGTGCCGATGTCAGGATGGCGGCGTGGGGATCGTTTCCCGGCGTGTGGTCGTCATTGGATTTGTCCGTCGCCCAACATGCCCAGTTATCGTACGACTGTTGTTTATCCAGGCGGGGTGCTGTTGGAAGGCACCAATCTATCTGAGGGACGAGGCACCACGATTCCTTTTGAGGTACTGGGATCGCCCTTTATCGATGAGTTAGCCTTGGCGCGGCGGCTCAACGCTTGCGGCTTGCCTGGTGTGCGATTCCGACCGACGCGTTTTCGACCAACCTTTGACAAGTGGCAGGGGCAGAGTTGTTGCGGGGTCTACTTAGATGTAACCGACCAGCATCGTTTTCAATCGTATCGCAGCATGCTTTACATTCTTCACGCGGTGCGACAACTGCATGGCGATCAATTGCAGTGGCTTCCCCCGCCATACGAGTATGAAGCGATTAAACTACCCATCGATATCTTGACCGGCGGAGACGAAGTCCGCGTGGCCATAGATGCAGGCTGCGAAACGGTGCAGCTAGACGCCTTATCCACCACCGCAGCCAACTGGTGGGAAGATGTCCGTTCCAGTTTACTGTATGAGTGAGCGGTTAGCTGGGTAAGTGTCGGTAACTTGCAACGGGCGGAAGCGAATAAGAAGCACGTTGGTGCGTCCGATTCAGGATTAATGCACATAAAGTTCGCCGTCATGGCCCGCCCTCAAAATAGTTGATCGGTAAAGTATTCTACATTCCTCAGGGCAAGCAATTATGGCGTTCGTTTCCGCAGGCGAATCCTTTACTCGCAAACAAAATGGTAAGGCTCCCCCACCGGCTTGTCCGGTGGGAAGCAAGCGTTCGTCAACTCAATGGAACAAAGATTGCAGGCCTACGAAGAGCTAAAATCTTTATTCGTATCTGGCGGCGAAATAGAAGTGGTCAGGCCGCTCGGGGCTTGTCTTCATGCCGAGGATCAAGTTGCCGGGCGGGAGCTACTGTGGAAATTGTCTCTGGACGCTGATGTTCCTAACCAGATCATTTTCTACTGCGAGCTTTACTTGGGTTACATGGGCGATTCGCGTGTGACTGAGAGGCTCAAATCTCATTCTTTCAACCCGGAATCAAAAGAGTACTGGGGCCGTACGGTTGCTTTGGCGAATCTCAACGATCTTGACGCTTTGCGGGCGTTTCGGGACAAGTTACTGGATCCACGAGACGAGTATGAGACACTGTTTTTGATGACCTGTGCAACGCGCAATTGCGATCAGTTTAAAGGCTGCCAGACGGGACCGGAACTCATTATGTATAAGCGACCTTTATTGCCAGACCGGCTATACTTCCAATTCATCTCATCGAAGGCATTCTATCGATGACGGCTCGGTGGATTTTAGTGGCATTTGAAACTTGTTCGCTCGCCGACAAACCGCAAAAGACAGGGGTCGTGGGTGCGCATGGTAGCGGCCAGCCGTGCCCCCCGCCGGCACAAGGCCGACGGAGGGCTGACTCGGCGAACATGCTTGGTCATTCCGAAGACTTGCAACTGGGGTGGCCATGGTGGAACATACGGATCGGTCGGTTCGAGCCTGGGCATGAACGCCAGCCCTCAGAACAGTTGTTATGTAAAGTATTCTCAATTCCTTCGGGCAGTCGTAATGCCCAGATTGATTTGGCAGAAGACAAAAGCCCTCGCATCGGATTCGCAATATGTCCGTATCGATTGGTTTTCCCAAAGAAGCCCGCTTCCAATTCCAACTAAATGGTCGCCATTTCCGCGTGGGCGCTGCTGGCGTTAACACTATCGAACGACTGATTGAAATTTTTGACGCCTCTTCGTTAGCCGAAAAGCCGACATGGCTGCTCGCTCGTCGCGATACGATAAGGGAAATCGAATCGCTGAACTGTCGAAGCGTGCTGAGCCTGATTGCCGACCGTACTTCCGACCCCAAAATGCGGTTGTTGGCGGTATGGCTTCGTGGTCGATGTGGTGGCTACATCGGCACTACAATTCTCTCTCGCTATACCAGGTCGCCTTCTTTCCAACTTCGTAAAGAAACTGCTCGGGCGCTAAACCGATTGAGCGCATGGTCTGTCCTCGCGGAAGTGGCTGAAAGCGATTCAAGCGAAAGGATTCGCCGGATTGCAACTCCACCACTCCCCAAGCCACACAGCCGTCGGCTTGAAGATTTCTCAAGAAACGTTCAGCCTATTCGTGTGACGTTGAAACCGCCGCCAATATGGATTTCACCAGAAGTCCGTCCCTCCGAGGGAAAGCGTCCCAAGTCCGTTTTGCTCATTCGGCAAATCTTGGAACACATTCACGCGCTGGTCACCCATCAATCGATTCGATCGACGAATCAAGAAAACACCAATTAGCATTTAAAGGATTGGATTTTCCGGTGAGCGGAGAGAGCGGTATACAGGCAATGCGTCCTTGCTAGCAATCTACAATTGAGTGTGTCCCTGGATGTCCTCCGGGCACAAACAAAGTTCGTTTGTGGTTTGTGCTAGCAATGAACGATTGTGTGCGTCCCCGGCCGGTTTTGTCTGATCGCGTGTGTCCCGTGTGCCCCCGGAGTCCTACCAATTCGGCGACAGCCAATGCTAGCATTTCTCAAGAAGCGAATGTCCTTGTCTCCGGGCGCGTCCCGGATGGTCCAGCGCTACGAAGCGAACGGGAAACGCACGGGGACACAGGCATTGCCTTTCTGCTAGCAATTAAGCACGAGAATGGATGAAGCAATGCTAGCATTATTCCGATTGCGTGTGTCCCCAGAGCGCCTACCAATTCGGCGACAGCCAATGATAGCATTTCCCAAGAAGCTGTTGCCTGTGTCCCGGGTGTTCATCCCTGTGCTAGCATTCGCGACCAAGATCTCGAGGACACACACATTCTGCTCTTGTGCTAGCAATAAGAGATAGCCTGTGTCCCCATGCCTAGGTCCCGTGAGCTCGATCGCAATCAGACTCTGAAGCGCCAAGGACAGATCGTATAATGCTGGCATGGAGCAAACAGTTTGATCTGTGCCTCCGGGCCTTGCCATCTGTGATAACTCAAATAACACAGGTGGCAAAGCCGGAGCACGGATGGAGCGTGGCGGAATAGACGCGGGCACGGGGACACAGACAAAGTGTGTTTATGCTAGCAATTAACGATTGCGTGTGTCCCCGGGTGTTCCAATTCAACAGCAGATGCTCGGTACGTTATTCGTGGCAAGTCAATTGCCTCCTCACGCATTCAAGATAATGCTAGTATCGCTTCATCCGGTCCCTTGGGTAGTTGCTAGCAAAAATGCGATGCCTGTGTCCCCGGGCGCGCGATGACGGGCCACCGCCGTGCCGAACACGATTGCCTATGTCCACGGAGCGCCTACCGCTTGCTAGCAATCTACAATTGTGTGTGTCCCCGGGCCCT
>JADLDX010000163.1 GCA_020846515.1 Pirellulaceae bacterium | reverse complement strand
GCGTGATTTTCGACCCTCCCTAAGCTGCGCTTGGGAGGGTTAGTTCTAACCCTCCCGCTGCGTAGCAGGCGTAGCAGCGGGAGGGTCGACTGGCGTCAGCTCAGTCGGGGAGGGGGCCTCCCGTGCTAACCAAAGCATGAAGCACTTCGCTGCGAACTCGCCTCTGCGGCGCACGCACCCTCCCCGAAAATCTACGCTGAAGGCGTGATTTTCGACCCTCCCTAAGCTGCGCTTGGGAGGGTTAGTTCCGAGCTGCGCTTGGGAGGGTTAGGCGCTAACCTTCAGACCCAATAGCGCGCAACTATCGCGATGAATCATGCGTTCAATCTGCTGGGTGTCTAGGCGAGGTAACGCACTGCCTTCCAACATATTGTTCATGCTTCGCAGGCCCGCGATGGTGGCATCCACCGTTGTGAATGGATAATCCGTGCCGAATAGAATCTTGTCCCAGACACCATACTCCTGCACCAACATCAGGCTGTTGTAAAACTGCCATGGCCGGTAATGGAGCGCACTGATGTCTGAATAGACGTTCGGATGTTTGCGAGCCGTAACGATGCATTCGCCTTCGTACGGATGTCCCAAGTGAGCCATGATGATTTTGACGTCGGGGAATCGCGTGGCGACCACATCGAGATGCCGCGGCAGCGTGCAGACCAGCGGGGCTTGGGCAATAAACGTCGTTCCGGTGTGCAACAATACGGGTAACTGGTGGTGCTGTGCATAACGCCAAAGCACATCCAGTCGCTCATCGACCGGTTCAAAGCCTGCGTACATCGGCAGCAATTTAATGCCTTGCATGCCAAGTTCTTTATGGCCTTCCTCCATCTCGCGTTCCCAGCCTGGCTGGGTCGGGTCGACCGACAAAAATCCAATCAATCGTTGCGGGTCGAGCGCCACATACTGAGCTACATATCGGTCATCGACCCACAAACCGCTCAGCTTTGCTTTGCCCCCAAACACTATCGACACGTCAGCACAACTGGCCGTGCGTCGATACTCCTCATACTTGACCGTCAGGTCCACCTCCATCCCCGCCCTGGCTCGGGTGGCTTGAGCGCGAAAGTCGTCGCTGAAATGCTCTGGGTAAGTCCATGCGTGGCTGTGAACGTCAACGATCATGCTATCGATCCCAATATGTGCGTTATTTTTTCAGTCGCCGCGAGAGTCGTTCGATCAAACCTTATAACCTCAATCAACCGCGTCGGTCCAGTAGATACCGCCCGAAATTCCAGCCGGATTCCCCACCGCAAAACGAACGGTCGTTGGCCCCAGCCCAATATCCACTCGAGAAAAGACTCCGCACGAAATGCCTGGTGTTTCGCTGGCATTTTCCAGTGGTTAGAATGGGACTAGTAAGGAACCACACCTATATGCTTAACAATGACGCCAAATTCGCCTACCTTGCGTTTGTCTTCACGCTAGGATTTGCCGCTTCGTCGACGTTAGTCGCTGACGATGGTCGGATGGCCGAGCGGGCCGCTCAGTTTGAACGTGAGATCCGGCCGGTGTTTGTGGGACAATGTCTCAAGTGTCACGGGGCCACCAAACAAGAAGGTGGCTTGCGCCTGGATACCCGCGATGGCTTGATGAAGGGCGGCGATAGTGGGCCCGCGCTTGTGCCTGGCAAGCCCGAGGAAAGTCTGTTGCTTGATGCGCTGAACCATAACGGTTTGGAGATGCCGCCCACAAGCAAACTGCCGCCGAAAACCATCCTGCACTTTGAGCGCTGGATAGCTGGCGGTGCCGTCTGGCCGGATTCCGTAGCCTCTTTGCGAGAATCAGAAGGCAACATCACCGACGCGGATCGCGCTTGGTGGGCGTTTGTGCCATTGAACAAAGCCGCACCACCTGTCGATGCTCGCGATTCCTGGTCCCAAAATGAAATCGATCGCTTTGTTTGGAAGGCACTGGCCGACAAGCAGATGCAACCTGCACCACGAGCTGACAAGACCACGCTCATTCGACGGCTGTACCTGGACGTGATTGGACTGCCACCATCACCATCGGTGATCGATGCGTTTGTCAAAGACAATTCACCCACGGCCTTTGAGCAAGTCGTCGATCAGCTGCTCAACGACCCGCGTTACGGCGAGCATTGGGCGAGATTCTGGTTGGACCTGGTGCGCTATAGCGAATCGGATGGTTGGAACCAAGACGCCTATCGTCCGCACCTGTGGCGTTACCGCGACTACATAGTCAACGCATTCAACAGCGACCTATCGTATCAGCAGTTCGTCATGGACCAATTGGCCGGTGACAGTACGGCGGAGAGTAACCCGCAAGGTTTGATTGCTGCCGGATTTATGCGATTGGGTGTCTATGAGTACAACCAGCGCGATGCTCGCGGCCAATGGAACGACATCATGAACGAAATGGCTGATGTCGCTGGGGATGTGTTCTTGGGCATGAGTGTGGCGTGCGCGCGATGCCATCAGCACAAGTTTGACCCGATACCGCAAAAAGACTATTTCAAATTGCGAGCGTTCTTTGAACCTGTCTGCTATCGCGATGATCTAGTTGCCGCCACTGCCGAAGAAAAGAAACAGTACCAGGAGCAGTTAGCCGTTTGGGAAAAAGCTACCGAACCGATTCAGCGACAAATCGCCGAGTTGCTGGAGCCGTATGAAAAGAAGAAGTGGAAATCCACGGTCGATAAATTCCCGCTCGACATTCAAGCCTGCTTTCACATGCCTTCCCACGAACGAACTTCATGGCAAGAGCAGATGGCCTATCTAGTCTCGCGTCAATACATGGACGAAGGCGGCGGGCCATTAAAAGGCATGAAGAAGGAAGATACCGAAAAGCACGACGCCTTGCTCAAGGAACTGGAAGCTTTTGCGGATTTGAAGCCCAAGCCATTGCCTGCCGCGATGACGGTCGTCGAATTCCCGGGCCTCATCTCTCCAACTTACAATCCCGATGACCCGAAACGACAATCGATCGCCCCCGGATTCTTGGAAGTGCTGTCGGAAGGACATGGGTTACCCAGTCTAGACGAGTTAAGTTCAACTGCCAACAGCGCCAGTGAACCTGCGGCAACGCCTGCAAGTCGTCGCGCAGCGTTGGCGCGCTGGATAACCGATGCACGCAATCCGTTGACCACGCGTGTGATCGTAAATCGCATTTGGCAACAACACTTTGGCCAAGGACTGGTAGCGACGTCCAATGATTTTGGGCACCTAGGCGATACGCCTACCCATCCCGAATTGCTCGACTGGCTTACCGCCACGTTTATCGATGGTGGTTGGCAGTTTAAGCAGCTTCACAAGCGCATCCTGATGTCAGCGACCTGGCAACAATCGGCCCGCCATCCAGAGGCATCGCGTTATCAAGGTCTGGATCCGTCGGAAAGATTGTTATGGCGCTCGCGTGTGCGTCGCTTGAGCGCCGAACAGATTCGCGATGCGATGCTGGCCGCCAGCGGTGAACTCGCTCCCGAAGTGGGTGGTCCGAGCGTGACAGAGGACAAGCCGCGACGATCGTTGTATTTGAAAAGCTTCCGTAACCAGAACGATACGTTCTTGCATGGATTCGACGTAGCAAACGGTCTGCAAAGCGTCGCGGTTCGCGATTCGACTACCACGCCTACGCAGTCGCTGCTGCTGCTCAATGGCAAATACGCGATGGGTCGGTCGGAGAAATTGGCGCAGCGTCTACTCGCCGAGCATGCTGAACCAGAGCCAACCTTGCGCAACGCGTTTCGGTGGACCTGGGGTACTGAGCCCAGTCCGTCGGAATTTGATCAGGCTCGTCAGTATGTCGGGTTGCATCCCGGCGAAGACGGACAGTACATCGATCCCAAAAAGTTCTCTGATTTTTGTCACGTCCTGTTCAACTCAAACCAATTTTTGTACTTGGAGTGACATGTCATTGACCATGGAAAATAACTTGGAACCAAATTTGATGTCCGGTCGCCGCGCCTTCTTGCAGGGCAGCAGCATGGGCCTGGGAGCGGTCGCGCTCAATTGGATGTTGGCCGGTGAAGCTGGCGCGATCGAAACGCATCATCGACCGCGAGCCAAGAGCATTATTTGGTTGTTCATGGAAGGCGGTCCCAGTCACCTCGATTTGGTCGACCCCAAACCGCTGCTGAACAAGTTGGCCGGTAAACCTCTACCGAGTAGCTTTCGGGAACCGATCACGGCCATGGGCGAAAAAGGTTCGCCTCTCTTGGCTTCGCCGCGCCGTTGGACGCGTCATGGCCAAAGTGGATTGCCGGCATCGGACTGGATTCCGCACATCGGCTCGTGCATGGATGATATTGCGGTCATACGTTCATGCTGGACCAACGGTATTAACCATGCCGGCGGTGTTTGCCAGATGAATACATGCATCAATTTTGCAGGCCGACCTTCGTTGGGATCGTGGATTAATTATGGGTTGGGATCGGCCAACGAGAACCTGCCCTCGTTTGTGGTCATGTGCGACAACTCCGGCCGTCCTGTAAATGGCCCGCGAAACTGGGGAAGTGGGTTTATGCCGGCTTCGCACCAAGGCGTGCGCATCAACGGTACGGAAACAGAGCCGATACCGAACCTGCATTTCCCAGAAGGCCATGCGGGCAGTCGCGTTGAATCCAAACTGGCTCTGCTCAAGCAGTTCAATCAAACCTACGCGGCCACACATCCACAACAAACGGAATTGGATGCTCGCATTCGCAGCTACGAGTTAGCGTTTCGCATGCAGTCCCAAGCACCCGAAGCTTTGAACCTGGCCGACGAATCAGCAGCCACAAAAGAAATGTATGGACTAAACCAGAAGGAAACGGAAACCTATGGACGCAACTGCCTGTTAGCACGTCGGCTGGTCGAACGCGGCGTACGCTTCGTCCAACTCTACAACGGCACAGGCAGCAAATGGGACTCACACTCCGGTATCGAAAAGGCCCACGCCAATTTGTGTCGTTCGATGGACAAGCCGGTGGCCGGATTGCTGCGAGATCTTAAGCAGCGTGGCTTGCTCGAGGAAACGTTGGTGATTTGGG
Source organism: Pirellulaceae bacterium (assembly GCA_020846515.1). GTDB lineage: Bacteria > Planctomycetota > Planctomycetia > Pirellulales > Pirellulaceae > Aureliella. The sequence goes on along the minus strand of JADLDX010000163.1, from coordinate 3,248 downwards.
GCGGTGAATTTGGTCGGACACCGATGAGCGAAAAAGGTGACGGTCGTGATCACAACCCCACTGGTTTTTCTATCTGGATGGCCGGTGGCGGTGTCAAAGGCGGTCAAGCCATTGGAGCCACCGACGAACTGGGCCTCTATGCCGTCGAAGATAAAATGCATGTCCATGATATTCATGCTTCTATCCTAGGGTTAATGGGCTTGGACAACATGCGGCTGACCTACAACCACAAAGGTCGCATCGAACGCCCAACCATCAACGAAGGCCGATTTGAGAAACGCTTAATCAACGGCTAATTTCGCCCAGGGCCTGCCCAAATGCCTGCAGGTTTACGTGCCTGCAGGTTTACCTTCCTGGGTGCCTGCAGGTTTGTGCGCGAGTTGAGGGTACCATTACATACTTCTGCGCTGAAGTTGCGCACGGCAAGCGCCGGTGCTTTGGGCCAGCTCAATGCTGCTTATCGACTCTGGAAATGCGACGCTAGGCAATTTGGGTGTTTTGCAAACAAGGGGCCCTCATCCGCCAAACACGCCGGTGTTCGGGTTGAGAATTCATGCATTAAAGTTTGACATCGAGTTCGAACACTGCTATTTTGCGGACTCACTTATTCCAAATCAACTGTCCTGCCACACCAACCCACCTACATTTCTCCCGCATTTTGAATTTCGAAACGCAGCTTCGCTAACCTTAGCGTTGCCTGCTGAATTCTTCTGTATTTTAAGGCGAGCCACTCATGAAACGTATTAGCGCCCTGCGAGCATTCACGCTGGTTGAACTGTTGGTCGTAATCGCAATTATCGGCATATTGGTTGGCTTGTTATTGCCAGCGGTCCAAGCCGCTCGGGAAGCAGCTCGGAGGATGCAGTGCAGCAACAATCTCAAGCAGATTGGACTGGCAATGCATAACTATGAATCAGCGCACCGAACACTGCCGCATGGTACTCCCAACTGTTGCACCAACAACGGCTTTAATTGGGCTGTGATGACCTTTCCATTTATGGAACTAACAACGCTCTATAACAGCATGGACGCCAGTGGCAATCTGCGCAATACGCCGATTAACATCCAGGCCGCCCAGAACCATCGGCTACCGACTTGGATCTGCCCAAGTGATCCGGCCGGCAGTACGCCTCATATGAATCGTTTCGCAGCGCATAACGTAACGCCTGGCCATGGCTTGTGGTATGCAGCCAGTATTGGTCCCACGCACATGGACTCCTGTCCTTTTTGTCCCGCAGGAGCAACGCCATCCGATAGCAACTACTGCTGTCAAGGCAATAACTTCGGCACAGGGGCGGGCAATGGATATCCGGTCGGCAGTTCAACGGGCATGTTTGGACGCAGCATTCGAGCCATCAAATTGGGTCAAGTCACCGATGGTTTGTCCAATACGTTTATGGTTGGAGAGACCATGCCTGGACACTGCGACTTCCTGGGCCTGTTCTCGCTGAATTTCCCACTGTCGGGAACGAGCATTCCAATTAACACCATGGAATCCAATGTGGCTGGTGCCGCAGGTGCCCGCATTTTCCGCGCTGCTGGCAGCAACTGGTTTCGCGTCTGCGGTTACAAGAGTATGCACACCGGCGGTGCCCAGTTTTCCATGGGCGATGGTAGCGTACAGTTTATCTCCACCTCGATTGACTACAGAATCTACAATCATCTCGGCACGCGAGCCGGTGGCGAAGTGGCCAGTATCGAATAGCCTGCTCTAACGTTGCCTCTCGCCGATTTGTACTTGCCAGGTTTCCCTCAGGAATTGAAACGATGTCGCGTTGCTACTTGCTGCTATTTTGTACGACGATGTGTGCCGTTTTAGGTTGTGGCAATGGTATGCCGCAAACGGTACGTGTAACCGGCACAGTCACCTTCGATGGTCAAAAGCCGCCTGGTCCGGGCATCGTCTACTTCTTGCCCCAGGAACCGGCTGGCGATCTGCCGCTTCGGCCGGCCACCGGTGATTTCGACGCAGAGGGCCGCTACGCAGCCATGACCTTCGAACCGGGTGACGGCATGATTCCCGGTAAATACAAAGTATATATCGAGTGTTGGGAACAGGCCCCAAATATGGAAGGCAAACCGGTCAAGAGTTTCGTTCCCAAGAAGTATCAAAATGCAGAGACCAGCGGTATCGAAATCAACTTGACCACAGATAGCGCATCTCGCGAAGAAAACTTCAACGTGACTACGAAATAAGACTCTCGCCTGCGGCATGACCCAGCCCCCACTTCCCTTCGAATAAGAAGGGACGGGGCCAAGACCGTTTAGTTATTGCTTTACATGTAAAGTATTGCCGAGTACCCTAAGCAGCCCGCGTCGCCATCTTTCTGAAATGCCAGGACGTAGGTGCGAGTTTCGGAGAAACTCGCCTACGTAGTGAGTGTCGCGGTTAAACGCATAACGTTGCGGCAAGTCGGGCGCGAACATACAATGGGCAAGTGCTTTCAAGTCTGCCTGTTTGAATGTTCCGTTTCGCTTAGAGGCTTACGATGCTACGGTCATACTTGTCCCTCTTGCTGTGCGGTTTGTCAGCGATTTTACTGGTCACCCCGAGCGTGTCACAGTCCGTTTTTGCTGGCAAGTATAACCCGAATGTCGAAATAGGCGCTCAACCCGCCGGCTGGACCGATTTGCCTGGTGTCGATGACCAGCGTCATTCGCTAAAAGACCTGGCCGATCGCGATGTCGTCGTGGTCGTATTCACGTGCAACAGTTGCCCCTATGCGGTTGACTATGAAGAGCGAATCAATCGATTGGCCGAAAAGTATTCTGTGGCCGGTTCGCGCGTGGGTGTCGTAGCCATTAATGTGAACAAGGTCGAAGCCGACCTCATGCCGGCTATGAAAAAGCGAGCTCAGGAGCGGAAGTTCAAATTCCCCTACTTGTTTGACGAGACACAACAAATCGCCAAAGCGTTTGGCGCAGTGCGCACCCCCGAGTTCTTTGTGCTCAACAAAGAGCGGCGAATCGTCTACATGGGCGCCATGGACGATAATACCAAGGAGAACGCAGTCAAAGTGCACTACTTGGAGGACGCCATCCAAGCCACGCTTAGCGGTAAACCTATTGCCACCACCGAAACACCGCCCGTCGGCTGCCTGATTCGATTCGTGCGCGAACGCAAGAAACAGTAAGTTCGACGTTCTGCCCGGAGTTGGCGTCGATCTTAATGTGGGCCAAAAACCTACTCAGCCGCAAGCGCGCTAGCGTCCGGTTTGCTGGGCCGAAAACCGTGGGCTAGCGCCCTG
>JADLDX010000162.1 GCA_020846515.1 Pirellulaceae bacterium | reverse complement strand
GGCGCCGCCGGCGTCGATCTATTCAGTTCCGTTAGTGTGTCCCAAGCTGGGGCAATCTATGCGTTGTATGGTTCGCCGCGCCGCGTCTCGGTGCCAACGAGTTTTGAAGTTCTCGCCAATCAGAGCGTTACTGGCATCGGAGACTTCCTGGTCGATAACGGAACGGGCCGCCCAGAAGTTTACACCGGGGTTTCGTCCCCTGGCGCCAGCACGCTTATCCAATTCACGACCATCGGTGACGGACAGGCCGGCGATACGTTGCGTCTGCTGTCGTTTCCCAACGGGGCTTCAACAACTCAACCCACGGTATTTGCGCCGTCGGTTACGGTAGTTGGCCAAGGTAGCCACAAAACACCCGACGGCCAGGTTGGTAATGACTCAAGCACTTCCACCTTTCGCGTGGGTGGCGCTGGCAAGTTGCAGGCAGCCATCGAATTTGATTTATCTGGGCTGATGGAAGCCTACGACGACCCCAACGATATCGTGTCGGCATTGCTCTCGCTCGATGCGACCATTACTGGACTGTCGGTCGATCAGCCATCGTTAACCTTGGATGGACGGCTGAACAATAGCCAGGACGGTGTGAGCACAACGGGCGCTTTCTTTATCGCTGGAACACCTGAAACAGGTCGTGAGATTTGGTACACAAATGGTACGACTGGGCAAACAGGTCAGTTAACCGACTTCTCACCGGGTACCAGTAGCACACAAGTCTTGCATGCCGCCGTCAGCGGTGATTGGCTGTTCTACTCGACAGCCACACCGCCAGCGGTATGGGTTACAGGCATCGGCATCAGCACTCAGCAGATCACCAACGCGTTGCCAGCCACAACGGGCATGGTCGCCTGGCAAGGACAAGCATTGTTCGTAGCCGGCGGCAATTTGTACAAGACGAATGTGGGCGTGGGATTTGCAACCTATGAATTGGTGCGAGCTGGCGTCTCAAGCACTGCCCTCAACCATACTGTGCTCTTGAATAACAAATTGTTTTTCATGAGTGGTTCGACCCTGTACGTCACCGACGGTACCGATGCGGGTACGATCGCGTTGCGAACCTTCGTGGCCGGCGGCGATGGCATTCCCAATTTCAGTCAAGCAGTTGCCTTCAATAACAAGATCTATTTCGCGGCCGATAGCGATACCGATGCCATTTCCACAAACAACGCGCAGACCGAACTGTGGATGAGCGACGGCACCGTCGCAGGTACAGCTCAAGTTCGGACTTTTGATACCGTGGCGGCCAATCCGCCCACGCTTTCAACCGTGAGCAATCCACCTGATACCGTCATGTTGCCATGGATCAACGAATTCCACTACGACAACGTTGATCCAGACGCCAATGAATCGATCGAGATTGGAGGACCAGCAGGGTACAACCTGACCGGATGGTCGTTGGCACTGTATCGGCAATCGCCGACTCCTCAGAACTATGGCACGATCAACTTGACTGGTGCTCTGCCGTCCAATATGCGATCCGGTTTTAGTTTTCGCTCCTTTGCGGCTGCGGGACTACACGATGGACCAGCGGGCATTGCATTGATTGGACCAGGTGGGTTCGTCCGCCAATTTTTGAGTTACGAAGGTACGATAACCGCCACCAGCGGGCCAGCCGCCGGAAGAACAAGTATCAATATCGGCGTCTCCGAAGCACCCACTGAAACCTCGCAAAAGTCGCTGCAGCTATCTGGCAAGCTCGGCCAGTTCACATGGCAAGCTCCCGCAGCGAACAGCCAGAATTTCCCCAATGCCGGACAGTACTTCTTGAGCCCGCCACGCGAGTTTCAAGTCGTCGGCAATCGCATGGTATTTCTGGTTGAAGACTCTCTGTTTGTGAGCAATGGAACGGCCGGAGGAACCAACTTCGTGGCGCAGGTCGGCGCTGTGTCCAACGCGATCCTGCGCACGCATGTTGTGGGAAGCAAATACTACCTTCTTCATCAAACCGATCTGGGAAACCCGGTCTATCTGCGAGTCTTGGATTTAACCAATCCCGTTGCACCAGTGCTGAGTGCTGCGATCCAAGTGAGTGGATTTACCGACGGACTGGGTGAAGTTTCTCATCACAATAACCAGCTGGTCTTTTCTAACTCAAGTGAAACGCAGCTTTGGTCCAGTGACGGCACGTCGCGCGGAACACAACTTCGCGTACAGAGCAGCTATTCGTCGATACGGCACTTAAACGCACTACCGTCTGGCCGTTTCATGTTCATAGGAAATACCAGCCCCAGCGAGTCGCTGACCACGCTGCTGGTAATGAACCCCGGTAGCTTCGATCCGGTACCACTGAATATTGCTAACAGTGCTAACTCAACCCTCTTAGTTTCACTGCTGAACGAAGAAGGTGATGGACTGGTCACGGGCCGCGATTTTTCTGTTTCTCTTCCGGCAACGATCATCGCTAACCGCACGATGCTGACCTCGCCCATCAGACAACGAGTCGACTTCGCGTTGGGCAATGCTATCCGCAATGCGATCGCCGAAGGCAAGACGCGAATTTCACTGAGGCTCACGTCGCCCAACACCAGTACCCAGTGGACCATCCAGCAGCCGAGTCTCACGGCAGAATCTGGGCTACGCATTACACGCCGTCCAAAGCTCGTGGCCGATTTGCTCAATAGTCATGGCGGTGTGCTGGAGGAAGGCATTCAGGCGATGGACCTGCGCCATATACCGGCGGGCACCTACTACTTGAAACTCTATCAACCCGATGTTCGTTTCTCCAGTTGGGAAGTGCCGTACCAGATCGAAGTTATGCCACCGGCCCAAGGGCAGGTAAATGGCTCGCTGCCCGACAGCGATCGACTGGAAGGTGGCGATGGTGCAGACACATTGGTCGGTGGCAGCCGATTGGATGAACTGTTTGGGGAAAGCGGTAATGATATTTTTGTTGGCGAAGATTTTGAGATTCGAGATCGTGAGCAGAACGAATTGTTCAGTCCGATCGCCACTGAGGATCGCTTAAACGCTGATACGGCGAACGAGCGTGATCCCATCATCGTAATTCCAGATCCTGGTCTGCGAGTGCAAATCGCGCAGGCACTGGGCATCCCGATGACCGATCGTCACGAAAGTGGGCTTCCACTCTTTAAGCAGTTTGCCGTGGATGTACGCGCGAGCGATCTGGCCAAACTTACCGAACTGCCACCCATTGATCCGCAATATGTTTTCAGTTTGAAAGGACTCGAATATGCAACGAACCTGGTTGGATTAAATCTGTCCGGACAAACGATCTTCGACTTGTCAAACCTGGATCCAGCGCTTGACCTGAATGGAGATCCTACAGGTTTAGCCCATCTCCGTTATCTGAATCTCAACGGCGCCCTGCTGGCGGATCTATCATCCCTGGGACAACTGCGGCACTTGCGCGTGCTGATGGCCGACTTGCCCAACCATTCCGAAAGCGATGTTTTCCGCATCGACGTCTATCAGGCCTATCCGACGGTACCGATCACGGGTCTGCCCGAGTTCAATTCCCTCAACCACGTAGCAGTGGGCGGTGGGAACTCTCTTTCCTTTACGCG
>JADLDX010000161.1 GCA_020846515.1 Pirellulaceae bacterium | reverse complement strand
TGAGCGGCTGAGCGTGGCTGGCACCGGCCGGTTGCACGTAATGACCAGCGTCCACATGACGGCTGGTAACAAAGCCATCGAACGGCGACACCAGCACGGTATAGGTCAACATCGTTTCAGCCTGGGCGATATCCGACTGAGCCACTTTTAGCTCGGCTTTGGCCGCCTCGATGTTCGCTCTAGCCGTCAGTACGTTGGCTTCTGATTCACGCAGTTTGGCCTTGGCCGATTCAATACTGGCTTGAGCTTCTTTTCTGGCGGCGTCGGCTGCCTGGAACTTGTTGGTCGTTTCATCTGCCAACTTGGGCGTCACCGATCCTTTGCTGACAAGTTGCTGCATCCGCTTCAGTTCTGAATCCCAACGCGCAAATTCGGCATCGGTTCTGCCGACCCCGGCTTCGGCGAGCGTCACCATGGCATTTGAAGAATTCGCTGCTGCTTGAGCGGCGACCAACGCGGCTTCTACCTGTTTGACGTGCGCTTCGGCTTGCCCGAGCAAACCGCGTTTTTGTTCCAGTTGATCTCGATACTCGGGTGCATGGATACGCACCAGCACTTGTCCTTTGGTAACCTTGTCACCAATGTCGAAGTGCACCGATTCCACGTAGCCAGGTAACTTCGAGAGGACTGGAGTTTCCTCGAACGCAACCACGCGGCCCGGTTGCTCTGTGAATAGTTGAAGCGTTTTCTTTAGCGGTGGACCGGCCGTGACCCGATCAAGCGATTTCGAAGTCGACGTCCCCTCGGCGCTTGGTACTGAATTATCTTTTGCCGCACAACCAACGACCAACGTAAGCATGCAGGTCAAATAGGCTGGTACCAACTTACGTGGTTGTTTTCGATTCATTCGCATAATAAAAACTTTCAGGATCCTCAGGGTCCATCGAAGCCGACTTCACGCTCGCCTTCGATTGCAGCATCGCAAAGAACAGGGGTAACAAGAACAAGGTAGCCAACGTAGCTGCCACTAACCCGCCGACTACAGCACGACCCAGCGGCGCGTTTTGCTGGCCTGCATCACCGATCGCCAAGGCCATCGGTAGCATACCGGCGATCATGGCCAGACTGGTCATCAAAATAGCGCGCAGTCGACTTCCAGCGCCGGCTATCGCGGCGTGTTGGACATCGCCAACGGCAGTGCGGCGCTTTTCAGCAAATGTAACCAATAAAATTGCGTTGGCCATGGCCACGCCAACTGCCATGATGGCACCGATGAAAGACTGGATGTTGATAGTCGTGTTGGTTAGATACAGCATCAGGACGACGCCTGCCACGACCGCTGGAATCGTGGACACAGCGACCAGTGACAAGCGTATTGATTGAAAGTTGGCTGTGAGCAGAAGAAACACCACGACGATTGCCAAGAGCAGGCCAACGGAAAGCCCAGCCTGCATCTCTTGCATCGGAGGTATCTGTCCGCGCAGGTCGACGGTGCTGCCTGTGGGTGGTGCGCCGGCTTTTGCAATGGCCGTTCGAACTAGCGATGAAACCGACCCGAGATCACTGCCGGCGATGTTGGCGGTCAACGTCACTTGGCGTTTCATGTTGTAGCGATCGTATTGTCCGGGCATTGTACTGCGCTCAAGCGAAGCCACATCGCGTATCAGCACTTGTCCCTCGTCCGTACTGCGCAGCGGGATGCGACCAAGCTGCTCCATCGATCCAATCGTTTCCACATCGTACGGCGAGCGAACCACAGGTCGCGGAATCTCGACTTGCACCTGGTAGGCTACGCCGCTCTTGGGTTCTGCCCAGTAGTTGGGAACCACAAAACGGCTAGACGAAGTCGCGGTAACCAGGGCTCTCGATACATCGACGGGTGTTAGCCCAGCCATGCCCGCCTTCTCACGGTCCACGTTGACCTGCACGATTGGATAGTCCATCGACTGCCCGAGTTGCAGATCGCGCAGTGCGGGCACTTTTGCCAATTCCTGACGAAGCACTTCGGCAAACTCACGATTTTTGGCGAAGTCCGCGCCACTGACCACAACCTCGATCGGCGTGGGTGAACCAAAACTCATCACTTCGTTCACGATATCGGATGGCTCGAATGAAAATCGAACATCTGGCATCTCGCGCGCCAATCGAACTCGCACGCGTTCCTTCATGATTTCATCCGAAAGTGACAAACCCTCCCGTAGATCAATGTAAAGAATGGCCTCTTCCGGACCGCGAGACCATTGATAAACCGCATTGACAGGAAAGTTGGAATGAATCATGCCGACATATCCGAGCGTCAAGGCGATATTCTTCTCTCCCAGTTCATCGCTAATCACTTGCAGCGCCTGCTTGGCCAGTGACTCAGACTTTTCTATATGGGTGCCATCGGGCGCGCGCATCCGCAATCGGAACTGCCCTGCGTCGACGACTGGAAAGACACCTTGCCCAAGCTGTGGCGCTACCCAGGCAATCAGTCCGATGCAACCGGCCAGATAGACCGGCACGATGAACCAGCGAAGTTGTACGAATCCCGCCAGCGTTCGCTCATACATCGCGCGAAAGCGATCGAAAGCAGCGGGTTGGTGGGTATCAGGCGTCGCCGAGCTCTTCAGCAACCAAACCGACATCACCGGCACAAAGGTGCTGGAGAGTAGGTAAGAAGCGATCATCGCGAACCCCACCGCCAATGATAGTGGAACGAACAGAGCGCGAGCGGCACCTTGCATGAAGAATGACGAAATGAACACAGCCAAGATGCATAACATGGCCAGCAATCTCGGAACGATGGTTTCCATCGAACCATCGCGAACCGCGCGTGCTAGTGGTACGCCATGCTGAAGATGGGACTGGATGTTCTCAATGGACACTGTGGCTTCGTCGACCAGGATTCCGATCGCCAATGCCAATCCGCCTAAGGTCATAAGATTGATCGTTTGACCGGTGATCCACAGCGCCAGAATCGAGCAGAACAGTGCCAAAGGGATGTTCAACACGACGATCAATGAACTTCGCCAGTCTCGCAGGAAGAGCAAGATCATCAGCCCGACCAGTATTGCGCCTAACAGGCCTTCGGTCACAACGCCCCCTACGGCTTTGGTGACATACGGCGACTGGTCGAACTCAAACCGGCCATCAATGCCCTC
>JADLDX010000160.1 GCA_020846515.1 Pirellulaceae bacterium | reverse complement strand
TCGACTTCGACGAATCACTGCGCGGCAAACTGGCCTATCGCGTCGATGGCCGACCAGGCAAAAAGGCTCGCAACTACTCGAGCTTCGATGACGACCAAACCCAGTCCGCCTTGCGTTTCTTGATGAAGGTCGATCGCGCTCTTAAGTTTGAAGATAAACCCATTCATGAAGCGGTCCAACTGGGGCTGTCAGCGGTTGTTCGCAATCAATTCCCCAACGGCGCCTGGTCCCAAGTCTTCGCCGTGCCTGACCAACCCAAAAGCGCAGCCACGCGCGGCACCTATCCCGATACATGGTCGCGCCAGTATCCCGGTGGCGATTATTGGTTCTTCTATACGCTCAACGATCAGGCCTTGGTCCGCGTCATGCAAACCATGTGGCTGGCCGGCCAGGTCTATGAATCGGCCGAGTATCGCCAGTCCGCGCTCAAGGCTGCGAAATTCTTAATCGATGCGCAAATGCCCGACCCTCAACCAGCTTGGGCTCAGCAATACAACTACGACATGCAACCCATCTGGGCTCGCAAGTTCGAACCGCCCGCCATCAGTGGTGGCGAATCGCAAGTGGTGATCGATGCCTTGATGGATATGACTGTCTTGACCGGTGACAAACAATATCTCGCTCCGATCCCCAAGGCCTTGGCCTATTTGAAAACCTGCACGCTGCCCGATGGCAAGTTGGCGAGATTCTATGAACTAAAGACCAATCGGCCACTTTACTTCACCAAAGAATATGTGCTGACCTACGACGATAGCGACGTGCCCACGCATTATGGTTTCAAAGTCGAAAGCCAACTGGACAAGCTGTCCCAGCGTTATGCCCAACTCAAGGACTTAGATACCCAGGCCTTGCAGCAGTTGGCGCAGAAAGAACAACGCCAAGAAACGCAGCACTCCCCCAGCGCCAGTAGCATCGCCAAAATCATCGCCGCTATGGATGAGCGCGGCGCATGGGTTGAACCTGGCCGCTTGAAGTATGTCAAGCAAGCTCCCGCCGATCGACCCATGTTGCGATCTGAGACGTTCATCAAAAATCTCGAACAGCTCAGTCGTTATATTGGACACCATCGAAACTAAACGTAGCCACCCATCGCTCGTAGCCACCCGTCGCCAGACGGTGGACCGCACAACAATCCTCCCCAGACCATCGCCCCGTAGCCACCCGCCGCCAGGCGGTGGACGGCGAACTCCACCGCTTGGCAGCGATGGCGACCAATTACCTAGAAAACGCTAATCCATGGATCACTGGTCTGGTCAACGTCGCGAGGCGGCCGTTGAGCATCTGTTGGACTCTGGCTGGCTTAAACACGTTCAGTGGTTGCCCACGATTGATTCCACCAACTCGTTGGCTCGCCAACTGTTGCTCTCCGGTCAACTGGAAACCCCAGCTCTCCTGGTCGCGGACCAGCAGACCGCTGGTCGAGGCCGGTCGCTTCGCCAATGGTGGTCGCCCAGCGGTTGCCTGATGCTCTCACTGGTCCTGGAACCGCGGCATATGCCAAGCGATTCCAGTCTGTGGCCTCAACTGAGCCTGGTCACCGGCGTCGCAGCCGCACAAGCTGTCGAGGCTGAGGCCGGTATCAGCGTTCAACTGAAATGGCCCAACGATCTGTACGTGCGCGATCGTAAACTGGCTGGCATTCTCGTCGAAGCCATAGCGCGACCCTCTCACAGCGAGAGCCAGGTCGCATTCGTCGTCGGCCTGGGGCTCAACGTCGCCGTCGATTGGAGCCAGGCTCCCTTGGAGATCAAGCAGCGAGCTTGCTCACTGAGTCAATTCAGTTCCACACCGCTAACACTCGAGAGCGTGTTGATTCGTCTGGTGGAACAATTTGAATTGCATCTGCGACTTTGGCATGCAGGTCAAAGCCAATGGTGGCAACAATGGTCCGAGCGTAGCCTGTTGACCGGACGTGCCGTGCATCTTCAAATGGCCAACGGTCAAGAATTGATCGGCAAGTGCGAAGGCATCGACACCAGCGGCTGTCTTTTGGTTTACGATGCACAGCAATGTCACCGCATTCAATCGGCTGACATCGTGCGCTGGGAGTAGTCACACACGCCAGCCCGCCACAGCCCTTAATCCCACTCCACGAGGCGTTGATGAATTGGTCGCAAACCTATGATCCACTAGGGCATCTTGGCCTATCTGCCCTGGTGGCCAGCTTGCCCGTGGTACTGTTGCTGCTGTTACTAGCTGCGTTTCATGTGCGGGCTCATTGGGCCGCGCTGGCCGGTCTGGTCAGCGCCATGCTGATCGCCATCCTCGTCTTCGGTATGCCTACGCAGTTGGCCCTCTCCTCAGCTGTCTACGGAGCCATGTTCGGCTTGTTCCCAATCGGCTGGATCGTGGTCTGCGCGATCTTCATCTACGAGATCACCGTCGAGACAGGTCAGTTCGAAGTTCTGCGCCGTAAAATCGCCACGCTGACCGACGATCGACGCCTGCAAGTGCTGCTGATCGCCTTTAGCTTTGGAGCCTTCATCGAAGGCGCCGCTGGGTTCGGTGCACCGGTCGCCATTTCAGCCGCCATGTTGATCGGGCTGGGCTTTCGCGCTCTGCCGGCGGCCGGGCTGGCACTCATTGGTAACACGGCACCCGTTGCCTTTGGCGCTCTGGGAACGCCCGTCATTGCGCTGGCCAATGTCACCGGACTGCCTCTGGATCAACTCAGCCAGATGATCGGTCGACAACTGCCCGTGTTCAGCCTGATGATCCCCTTCTGGCTGATCGGATCGATGGTCGGTTGGCGCGAGATGCTCAAAGTCTGGCCCGCATGCTTAACGGCCGGACTGAGTTTCGGTAGCGTCCAATTTGCCGTCAGCAACTACCACGGTCCTTGGCTAGTCGACATCGCCGGCTCGATCGCGTCCATCTTGGCCTTGGTCTTACTCTTACGCTTTTGGCAACCACCACCCCTACCCGACGACAAGCTGGTCTGCCTGGTGCCCGAACCCGCCCTGGCCTCGACGGAAAACCTAGCGCCTGCCACTGGTTCAACTCTGCGAGCCCTGCTGCCTTGGATCGTCTTAACGGTCATGGTCAGTCTGTGGGGAATTCCGCAAATCCAAAATGAATTGAATCGCGCCACCTACAAGTTTACGATCAGCAGCTTGCATCAGCAGGTCCAGCGCGTGCCACCGGTCGTTGCCCAACCAACCAGTGAGAGCGCAGAGTTCAAACTCAACTCCCTATCGGCCACCGGGACCGCGCTGTTGTTCACCGGCTTTATCTCAGGCATCTGCTTAGGCCTGTCCGGCAGAAGACTGGTCAGCATCTTTCTGCGGACGCTGCGCCGCACGGCTTTGTCTTTGGTGACCATCGCCGCCATGTTGGCCTTGGGGTACACCACGCGTTTCAGCGGCTTGGATGCCACGATGGGCCTGGCCATGGCCAGCACAGGCTGGTTGTTTCCGTTCTTCTCCCCCATGCTCGGCTGGCTGGGTGTGGCCCTGACCGGCAGCGATACGTCGTCCAACATTTTGTTCGGCAATCTGCAACAGATCTCCGCCGAACGACTGGGTGTCTCGCCGCTCCTGGCGGCCGCCTCCAATAGTTCAGGCGGTGTCATGGGCAAAATGATCGATGCCCAATCGATCGTGGTGGCCGGTGTGGCCACTGGTCAACATGGCCAGGAAGGCAACATCTTGCGTTACGTCTTCTTGCATTCGCTCATTCTAGCCATGTTGGTCGGTGTCCTGGTCATGGTACAAGCCTACGGGATGCCCTGGATCATTCCCGTGTAAGCCAAGATCAATTCAGCGCCGCGTGGGTTGAAAGATCACATGCTGCCGTCGTGAATCAGGCAGTGGTGGCAACGGTGACATACTGGGCGTGAGCATGGCTGGTTGCACAGGCGGGTGATCGACTGACGTCGGTAAAGACTCGCTGGGCTGGCTCTGGCCAAATCGCACTTGGGCCACGACGGGCCGCGACTTGGGCTGACGCGTAATGGCCGGAGCCTGGTGGACCAGCGGTGGTGGCAAAGCTGTTGCCGCTGAGTCGACGATGGCCACTTGATCGGCCGGCACAATCGCACTGACCAGTTCGCGTTTCGGCGGTTCGACTTGACGGGCAATCTGCTGGGCCGAGTAGCGTTCATCAGGCCACGCATCCACGGGCAGCCGCAAACCGCCGTCGACCAGTTGGTCGGAAACGACCGGACGACCGAGTTCCGCTTCATCATCCTCGCGCCAAGGCGACGCTGATGGAACCACTTGATCAGAACTGTTGGCCGAATCGACCAACATTGGCGCGCCGACCAGCCTAGGCGAGCTGCCCGACTCACTGGAAACCGCAACCAGTGCCGCCGGTTCATGCGACGCACGCCCTGCTTGTGATACCTGTGATCCTCCTGAGGCTCCAGCTACTCCAGATGTTCCGAGTGGTTGTGATGAGCGCGGTGGGTTGGAGATCCATGGCCGCAACGGCTGCATGGGCAAGATATCTTCAGGCGGCGCGACGGTGGGCACAACCGCAGGCTTGGTGACCAATTCATCAAAGGGCGATTGCCGTACATCAGCCCACTTAGGCATTCGAGCCGTCACCTGTTCCAACAACTCGTCACCACCAGAGGCTTGAACTTTGGCAGCGGCCATGTGCGCGATCGTCGGCACCTCTGGCAGCGATGCATGCGGGTCTAGATGAGTCTGCTGGTCCGGCGGTTTAGGCGGACGATTCTGCACAAACGGCAGAGCAAACACAGCTCCACCTGCCATAACAACGAAAGCCCACTTACGTGGTCCGAGGCGATGTTCAT
>JADLDX010000159.1 GCA_020846515.1 Pirellulaceae bacterium | reverse complement strand
TCGCACGGTCGATTTTTGGATTTCCTGCAGGATCTGTTTCAAGGCAATGACCGCTCGAAACTGGAACTGCAACTATGCCCTGGCCTGGACAGCCATACTCTTCCGGAGGGAGCAATCTCTCAGAGCGACGGCATGACCACCCTTCGGGCTGCGTCTCCTCTGGTCTGCGACTGGTTACGAATCGAGGTTTTATGTGTCAGCGGTGCGACGGCTACTTTGTCTCTGACGGATATCACAGAGCTGAAACAACTGGAGCAAGACAAGCAAGCTGCCTTAGGGGAGCTACGTCAGCTACAGCGATGTGAGTTGGTCCACGAAATGTCAGCTGGTGTCGCGCATGATTTCAACAACATATTGCAAGTTATCGAAGCCTACGGCGGCATGCTGAATTTTGAATTGACGGCCGCGGGCGTAAGTAACAAGAGTGCCCTTGAGATCCTTTCGGCCACACAACGAGGCTCGATGCTCGCCAAACGCTTGCTGGCCTTCAGCCGCAAAGCGGCCCTGCGAATGGAAGCCTGCGAACTGAAAACACTGGTCGAGAATTGTTTAGAGGTCGTCGAGCATGCGTTCAGCTCCAAGGTGTTGATTACCAGCCGCCTGGCGATGAATGATGCTCTGTGTCAGGCCGACCCCATTTTGATTGAGCAGGCAATAATTAACTTGTGCTTGAATGCTCGCGACGCCATGCCCGACGGTGGTGAGTTACGGATCGAGTTGACAAGTGTCTTTTTGCCTGCGCTGACGATCGGTGGAATGAAGTTAGCGGCCGGTCGATACGCAGAATTGACGGTGGCCGATAGTGGCATCGGCATACCAGCAGAGGTCTGTGAGCGTATTTTTGAACCGTTCTTCACGACCAAAGAGGCCGGATCTGGTACGGGGCTGGGCTTGGCTCTGGTACGTGGTATTTTGCTTGAGCACTCAGGGGCGATAGAAGTCGAGTCACACGTTGGTCTGGGCAGCATCTTCAAAGTATACCTGCCCCTGATGAACTAAACGCTCCATCGCGTCCCGCAGGTGCCATGGCCAATGGCCATTCGACATAGCACGGGAGGTCGACGCTCTGCGGAGACAAGTTTCCGAACCGCCCGAGCATCCATGCCGGTTGAGTGGTTCCATCGCGAACCGAAGGTGCCTGGACATAACCAATCGACTTGGCGCGGGAGGTCGACGCTCTGCGGAGACACGTTTCCGAACCGCCCGAACATCCATGCCAATTGGGTTCGGCCATCGCGAACCAAGAGTGCCATAGACATAACCAATCGACATGGCCAATCAATCGTGATTTGCGGCTTGCCTCCGCAGAAGCGTCGGCCTCCCGGGACATGCATCCCTCTCCGGCCGAACCTACAGCGCAAAAATGAAACAAGGCCACCGGGGAGGTGGCCTTGTTAGTATGTGTTAGGCTATTTGAAGCGACTTTGGGGGACGCTTACCAACGGTCACGACGGCCACCGCCGCCACCACCGCCGCCGCCGCCACCGCCACCACGACCACCACCGTAGCCGCCGCCACCGCCACCGCCGCCACCGCCACGGTCTTCCCGTGGACGTGCTTCGTTGACTTGCAACGTACGTCCGTCTTGATCGCGGCCGTTCAACCCATCGATAGCATCAGCTGCTTCTTGCTCTGTCGACATTTCGACAAAGCCGAAGCCCTTGCTACGACCGGTCTCGCGGTCCTCAATCACTTGCGCACTGACAACAGTGCCGAAGCTGGAGAACAACTGCTCAAGTTGCTCCGAGCGCAATTTGTAGCTGAGGTTTCCGCAATACAGTTTCTTACCCATCATCAAACTCCAAAATGTCCCGTCAATTGCATGGCAAGTCGCGTAGGGCACCGGGACCGAATCGCCCCACCCGACCTCCTACTGATCAACGCCCTGAGTCGGGCGCCAATCCGTATTTCAAACTATGTGCAGTATTACTTATCTATGTCGCTAACTAGAATCTCGATTTGGGTATGCCACAAAACTGCGGGAGGCGATCTAGGACCGTTGGACGCATGCTAAGAGGCCGTTATAGGCAGCACTTGATAGGAGCGAGTCATCAATCGCGGTCGCAAGCAAGAGACCTCAGTTTTCAGTCACCATTCGCATGTGCCGAATGACATGATCACTACCAGGGCGGCCGCTTAAATCGCATTTGGATGATCCGGTCGATTTTCCCCTCAACCGGTTCCACAAGAGCTTCTTGGGATCGAACTATAGCAGTTTGCAAACCCCGAGTCAAACCAATTTTGAAAAGTTTGTTAACCATTTCTTCAAGTGGGGATTCTACCTACAAACCATCCAACATTTCGCTGACCTTCTGCTCAAAAATGGGTTGCCATGGTGCAGCCAAAATCGAGTCGCAATCCTCCTGTGCATTGCCAGGATTGAGCAATTGCTCCGTCGTCGGCGAATAGTAGATGTAGCCGTTGGTATACCCAGCCACACAAGTTTGCGCATGCGGCGACGAACGCTTGATGTTCAATCCAATTTGAACCGTCAACTCTCCAGGGAATGTGACCAAAGCCAAATCGCCAATGCGGATAGCTCCAACCTCGACATCGACTGTGCGTTTGCCAGCCGCTACCAAACTGGCTTGATGCTTTCGCAACAAAGCCAAATTCGTTTGGACTCGTGTGAGCTCTTCCATCGTCTCGATGTTGGCGATGTACTGCAACATGTTACGCCGGTTCTCAGCATCCAAGCGACGCAGGTCGTCTTTTCCTAGTTTGTCGTCGTGCAAATATCGATGAGCATAATAGCTGGGAAACTCATTACCCAAGTTGTACTTGACCGCCAACGCCATGAATGTCTTTAGGTTCAAACTGGTACCACGCAGATCCGCCAACAGTCGCCGTTGCTGCGATTCCAGTTCCGCGATCCTCTCCGTGCGATCACCACGCGGCAACGCCAACAATTCACTGCGAACTCGCAGGCGATCGTCAACGCGACACTCGATGGTTTTTAAAGCCCGCAGCGTGCTAAGTCCCAACTTGTTGCCAAGCGGCTCGGCGCTACGCGGATGATCCACGTCTTTGTAAAACACGGGATTCACATCGCCACCGCAACCTTGCATGAACAAGGCTACCGTGCCGGCACTGGTGTTCTCCTCGATGACCTTGGAAGCATAACCAATGATGTCGGCCGTGTTGGCGCCACTGGGCACACCCTGAATCGGATGGCAGGCAAAGTTATAAACCACAGCCAGCGTCGAGTTGTCCAGCCGATCCAAACGTAACACGCCAATCTGCGGATCGATCGGTCCCGTCTCGACCACTTCATCATCAGGCGGTAACGAATAAGCATGCCGCACATCAGCCGTGCGGCCGCTCTTGAGCTTCATGCGCCGATTCTCCATGATGGTGTCCTCCTGCCCAAAACCGAAGCCAATCTTGACGGGCTCCAGTTTCTTTAGCGCTTCAGCCACCGCCTCAAAGGTCGGTCCATCCAAGTCGCTGACGACTCGCCCATGACAATGACTGGCGTTGACCAACACGTTCGCTGGAGCAATCTTCAATTCACGCTCCAACCGCTCACGGACCTTGGGCAAATAACTGTTGGGAATGGGTCCGATTTCACCGATGGCCACCGCATCGACTGTGATCAGCACTAGCTGCGCATCGTCGGACTGAATGACCAACGCCTTCACAAACAGGGGATCGTTGACCGGACCGGACTGTCGGTCGGTGACGTCCCTGCGCGCGGCCCCGGCCTTGAGCCCCGCCTCGCACCAACGTGCCATACCAAATAGAGTGACGAACAACAGGATCATGCGCATGGTTGGATGGTGTGTCATGATTGGGCCACGAAATGGGAGTAGGATGCCAAGTCCATTGAAGTTAATCTGCCAGCTCACTCCAGACTATCATGGTTGGCAAAGAAAGTGCGCGCTGGCGTTGAGATTTCGCTACGTTCCAGCCACCGCCGCCCAGCGCCAGCTAGGTCGGCGAGGGGGGCTTGCCTCGACTAACCCGCGCATGCTGCGATTCGCTGCTAGCTTAGCTTGCGCGGTGCGTTGTGGCTTGCGCATGTGAAAAACCGAGTTGGGGAATCGATCGAGGGCAACTCGTGCCCAGGGTGCGCCGCGTACCGCGTCGAATCTGGGCTACGGAGCCCTGCGCTGTTGGCGTAAAATCGTACTCGTACACGATTCTCGCATCTCCTGCCGTTTACGAGAGACGTCGAGTTGTCGCGCTCACCCATGAAATCGACGAATTTGA
>JADLDX010000158.1 GCA_020846515.1 Pirellulaceae bacterium | reverse complement strand
GGCGGTCATCGACCTCTACGGGCCCATCGCTGATACGCCTAAATGGACCGCGACCTTGGTTGGACGCGACTGCGCCGAAGCACCTGAGCTTTGCAAGCAAGTCACGCCGCTGTCGCACTTAGATAAAAAAGATCCACCGGTTATGATCATGCACGGTACGGCAGATACCACCGTCGACGTGCGCGATTCGCAGGTCATGGCCGCCGCGCTCAAGCAAGCCGATATCGAGCATGAACTGGTGATTGTACCTGGCGCTCCGCACACGTTTCACTTGCAACCCAAGCAACGCGATTTGCGTCCGATAGTGCTGGGGTTCTTCGGCAAACATCTTCGCTAAACGCAACTTCACGCCCACCATCTACAGTCATTTAAAATGCGGTCGGCGGTATACGCTGGTCGGATCTGACGGAAGGGCATCAGCTCATGCTGAACATGCCCCACGCTTGTTATGGCTTACAGTTGCTTCAAGCCTTGAATGTTCGCCGCTACGGATTCGTGCACGGCGAACAAGTTGACCGATACGATGTTGCCAAACGGGTTGTTGGTTTCGCCGAAGAAATTGGTTTCCGAGTACAGACGCGGTATATGTGCGTAGGCTGCATAGCCCATTTGTTTGATGCACTGGACCAGCGAATCTGATTTGTCCGACCGATCGTTTTCCACATAGAGTAGCGGCCGACAGCGCTGGATGGTTTGCTGGGCGCCTTCTAGCACTACTTGCTCCATGCCTTCGACATCAGCCTTGATCAGGTCGAGCCGGGGTAGTCGTAGACTATCGATGGTTAAGACGTTCACCGCTTCGCCCTGAGTGCGTCCTTCCAGACCAAGACCACCGAAGTTGTTCTCGGTCGAGTAGTCGATCGACGGAACGAACAGTTGACCGGGTTCTTTGCCAACGGCTGCCCAGATGGCAGTCACATTGGTTAGGCTGTTTAGGGCCAGGTTCGCGCACAAGGTTTGAAAGACAATGCGTTGTGGTTCGATGGCCCACACGTGCCCCGTGGGGCCGGTTAACTGGGCCAGTGGAACGGTGTGAGTACCAATGTTTGCACCGGCCTCTACGACCAGCGCGCCGGGCCTCACCACCTGGCGAAAGAGGTCAACTTCCGCTTCGGAAAATTCGCCTAGTGTTTGAATGGAACGACCAATGTAGATATCGTGGCGATTGACTAGCATGCGTCCATGTCGGGCGTTGACCAGTACATTCAAAGGGCCACAATCGATCATCTCAGGTTTCGTCATTGTCGTTTACGCCTGTCAGCACACGGTTCCTAACTCTATCAACACACACACCCGGTGCAGCGAAAGCTGAGACCGGGTGCGCGATGATTCATTTCGGCGTCGATCTTAAGGTGGGCGTAAAACCGTGGGCTAGCGCCGGCTAGCGCCCTGCGGCTAATCAGCCGCAAGCGCGCTAGCGTCCGGTTTAGACGACTAAAGTTCGACGCCTTCATTTCAAATCTGGGCATTCGCCACAAAGGCTTAGCTCATGGCTACGGTTTGATGCGAGTGAGTATCGGTGCATGGTTGATGGGAGTGCACGATGCGTACTTCCATCTGCACGGACCACTTACCTTCCGAGTCGCCCTGTACCAACCAATGCGGCATGACACAGACGGACTGGTGCACTAATTCGAAACCGGCCTCGCTTTGACTGACCGTTTCAATCGGGAATGTCCAGAAATTGGCTGGTCGATTGAGCGAGATGAACACGTCCAAGCCTTGCCATTGATCGATCAGTCCCAGATGGCGTTCGCCCGACAGGTTCAATCGACTACTCAACTGACCCAGTCGATGGCCAGCCGCGTTGTAGAAGAAGCGGTCGTCAGCGCCGCCCGGCATACCGGCAAAGTTCCATTCTAGCGCCAAATGAATCTGGCGATCCCGTGGCGCGCCCTCGATTAGATAAGCCACGAACAAGCGTGGGTCACCCTCTTCCATCGTAAGGGCTTTGGTCAGCTTCAGTGGGATTCCCCAGGCATTGCCTTCGCGAGTCATCTGCAGCTGAATTTTGCCTGCACCGCGACGCAGCTTGGCTTCGTAAGGCATGGCAACAAAATCGCCGCGCTCATGAGCCAGCCCATCGGCCACTCGATCCAGCGTCACGTCATTATCGTAGAAGTGCTCGAGGAAGCTCTTGCGTGGGAATTGATCGTACTGCAAACGTTTGTCCAGTCCCGCTTGCTTGAAGACGACGCGATCGTGGATGCTTGAAACCGACGCGTCAGCACCCGAGGAGCCACGCAAGACTTTGCGATGATAGCTTTCAGGTCTGCGCTGCAGGGTGGCCATCAAGTTGTGCGACACATCGCGAATATCTAATTCGTAGAGCATACCGCCTTGAGCCGGCGCCACGAAGGCGATCATCTGATCATTTGCTAGCCGTACTTCTGGTCGCAGGTCGAAGTCGTAATCTTCGGTGGTCGCTTCAACCCACGAGCCATCGCCATGCTGCAACCGATCGAGAGCCGTATCGGCCTGGATCAATTCGCGATAAATGGCATTGCGCAAGTGGGGCAGGTAGATTCCACCAAAGGCACCATGCCAATAAGGACAGTTGCATTGCCCTTTATACAGTTGGTCTTCGACCTCGGTGAGGACTTGTGCATCAGCGCCGAGTTGTTTCGCCAATTCGAGACGTCGACTGACAAACATCATGCGCGAGTACATTTCGTTGGCTTCGGTGTAGCGGACCTTGAAATTCCGCCAATTGCCGCCACGCACAAACCGTTGCATATCAGCCCAGCGAGGATGCTCATGCAGAACGTGCATGACATCTTCGTACAGGTCCTGCTGAGGCACCGGCAAAGCCCATTCGGTCATTTCACGATAGCTGCAATCGGGCAGATAGATTTTGCCCCGAGGCGGCTGATCATCGACTACGTCTTTCAAGCGGCAGGTCTGCAACCAGTCTTGATTGGCCGTGAGTGCGTTGAGAAAGTCGCGGAGCCAACCGCGCTCATACACGTGAACCTTGGTATCAGGCCAGGTACCAAACTTCTCGCCGTCGTCACCGAAAACCAAGACCGCATCTGGATGCTCGTTGGCCACGCTGCGCGCATAGTCAATGGTTTGTTGGGGAGAAGCAAACGGTATCAAGTACCGTAGCTTTTCGCTGCCTGGGAAGATGCGCAGCATGCTGCCATCGTCTTCGGTGACGAAGTAGCCGAATAGATCTTCCTCAGCCCACCCGGCCGCTCGGAAGTTGTAATCGTCCAAAACCGTATAGGCGATGCCGGCTCGAGCGATGTCGGTCGTCAGCGGACTTTCCCAGACGCGCTCAGGCATCCACATGCCCTGCACATCGGTCGTGAATAATTCGTTCAGGTAGCTGGTGTAACGTCGGATTTGTCCAACGCGGTCCCGACTGGGTAGCATTGGCAGAATCGGTTCGTAAAACGGTCCGCCAATGATTTCAATGCGACCAGCGGCAACCAGCGCCGCAACGCGCTGAACATAGTCAGGGTGTTTTTCAGCCAACCACGTCATCAGGGGGCCGGAGGTGTGCAGCGAAATGCGCAGGGCATCATAGCCTTCAAACACATCCAGAAACGGCAAGTAACTGTCTTGATAGGCCTGTTCAATGACCCCGTCCAAGTTCCCAACCGGCTGATGGTTGTGGAGCACCAAACACAATCGCACGTTATGAGTCATAGCCTCGCTGCCGTTAAGTTGGGGAAGATGCGCGACAGTTGTCTACCTAGCTTGCTATGCAAGAGACGGAAACTTGTGTCTTATCGGCAAACAGCGCGCCTGCGGAACAACTTTTCCGCCTGAGCCGGTTGAAAGCATTGTATCAAAGACCCACATTCGGGACAGTCCGTTCGGCGTCGGCCCTTAGTCGGGCTAAACCGGACGCTAGCGCGCTGCGGCCGATCAGACGCCGGGCGCTAGCCCACGGTTTGTAGCCCAAAACTGGACGCTAGCCCACGGTTTTAGGCCCAGACTATGATCAACGCCTTCCATTCATCTTCCGTTCACTCTCTGAACATGGTCTTGCCCTAAGCTAAGAAGTCGTTCATTCGCATAGCTGGCATTGACCAGAGGAAGATTGTTTTACATGTAAAGTAATTGCCAACTTGAACCGGATCAACGCAAGCTCTCTGGTTCTTCCTACGCAAGCATCGCTACCCGACGGCTCGCTCGGATGCCGCTTTAAGTCGAGAGAGTGTACAGCTTTTAAGTCGTTGATTGCCTGGGGGGCGAATCCTCTTGGGTTAATCGAAACGCTAAGTGCTTTCGGGTACGACGAGTCGTCTGGTTTTCGTCCGTACCGGCTCTATTGAAAGCGCACAACCGATGCGCTTTAGTGTTTGCTCATCTCGCCTCAGCTCCAAGTGCACGGGGACACACACATTCCGCCCTTGTGCTAGCAATTTGAGATTGCCTGTGTCCCCGAGTGGTTACGCGATACCTGGACAATGCTAGCGTTGGTTTCGGGGACACAGACAAGGAGCTTTTGTGCTAGCAATGAGTGATTGTGTGTGTCCCCGGTTGGTACCGCAAGACAATGCTAGCGTTGGGGATCGGGGACAAGCGTTGGTCTCGGGGACGCAGACATCCAGTCTATGCTGTCATTGGATGAATGTGTGTGTCCCCGGTTGGTCTATGCTGGCAATGGACGAATGTGTTTGTCCCCCGGTTGGTCTATTCAGCATAACGCTCGCATAGCTTCATTCGCCCCCGTGGGTAATTGCTAGCAATAAAGCAATGCCTGTGTCCCCGGGCGAGTTTGCCCCTGTCCCCGGGCGAGTTTGCCCTTGTGTTCCCGAGCCGAGCCCATCGTGCTAGCAATGGCCGATTGTGTGTGTCCCCTGGTGCCCAGCATGTCCCCTGGTGCCCAGCAGATGCTCGGTACTTTATTCGTGAGCATTCGCGTTTTTCGTGGCAACGTCATGGCCTACACACAAAAGCAGGATAATGCTCGCATAGCTTCATCCGACCCCGTGCCGAACGACGTGGTGTTTACCTGAAAACAATAACAACGGTCGATTGCTAGCACAAAAACAGATGCCGGTGTCTCATTTCGGTCGCATCCCCATGTCTGTTGAATCCCTGTGTCGGGAGGATGAACTCGAAAGAATCCCCCAACTCTCAACGGACTTAAAAGCGGTACGATCTCTCGAGCAAAGAGGGAGCCGGATAGTGTCTAACGGCCGCCGCACTCCAAATTTCGAACCAGAATGCTATAATTCAGCTCTATTTTTACGGCGTTTCTTCGGTGTTTCACTAGTTCCCTGCTCAGCAAGGATGCAATGATCGCACGCAAAATCCTGGTAACTGCTGCTCTGCCTTACGCCAACGGTCCCATCCATATCGGTCACTTGGTGGAATACATCCAAACCGATATCTGGGTTCGATTTCAAAAACTGCGCGGCCAGCGCTGCATCTTCATTTGTGCTGACGATACGCACGGCACGGCGATCATGATTCGTGCCCGAGCCGAAGGGCGGTCGGAAGAAGCTCTGATCGCCGATATGCAAGCCGCTCATGAACTCGACTTCGCCAAGTTCGATATTCAGTTCGACAACTACGGCAGCACCAACAGCCCTGAGAACTATAAGTTGTGTGGTGAGTTCTGGAGCGCGCTGCGGCAGGCTGGGCTGGTCGCCCAGCGCGATGTCAGCCAGCTGTACGACCCGGTGGCCGGTACATTTTTGGCTGATCGATTTGTAAAGGGCACGTGTCCCATTTGCAAATCGCTCGACCAATACGGCGATAACTGCGACAAGTGCGGCAGCACCTACTCGCCGGCCGACCTGATCGATCCGATCAGCACGCTCTCCGGTGCCAAGCCGGAGGTACGCAGCTCGCCTCACCTCTTCGTCGAACTTGAAAAACTGCACGATTTCCTGGAACAGTGGACGCAAAGCGGGCAGCATCTGCAAGCGGAAGTTGCCAATTATCTGAAGGGACATTTCCTAGGTGAGCCGCTCCGCGACTGGGACATTTCGCGACCGGCACCCTACTTCGGTTTTGAGATTCCCGACGCGCCAGGCCACTTTTGGTATGTCTGGTTCGATGCGCCGATCGGCTATATCGCCAGCACGGCTCAGTGGTGTCAGCGGCAGGGGGAAAAACTGGAGGATTGGTGGAAGAACCCCGATACCGAAGTTCATCACTTCATTGGCAAAGACATTACATACTTCCATACATTGTTTTGGCCCGGCATGCTGAAAACGGCCGGCTTTAATTTACCGACCATGGTCCATATCCACGGATTCCTGACCGTCGGCGGTGCTAAGATGTCCAAGTCCAAGGGCACCTTCATTAAAGCCGAAACCTACGCGCGGCATCTCGACCCAGCCTTTTTAAGATATTACTTTGCCAGTAAGCTGGGCCCGAAACTGGATGACCTCGATCTGAATCTGACCGAGTTCATCGATAAGATCAACGCGGACCTGGTTGGTAAAGTTGTGAACCTGGCCAGTCGCACGGCCAGATTCGCGCGAGCCACCGGCCTGGCCGCTGAATATCCCGAGGATGGCGGGCTGTTCGCGCAAGGTGCTGCGGCCGGCGAAGCGATCGCCGAAGCGTATGTCAGCTGCGATTATGCCAAAGCCATGAGACTGATTATCGAATTGGCCGATCGAGCGAATCCGTATGTCGAAAATGCCCAGCCAAGGTCGCTAGCCAAAGACCCCGCGCGTAGCGCAGATGTGCAAACCGTTTGCACAGTGGCTCTGAATCTATTTCGACAGATTGCGATCTACCTGGCGCCGGTCCTGCCACGGTTGGCCCAGCAATGTGGCCAACTATTAAATGATCCGATTCTTCATTGGCAGCAGAGCCAGGCACCACTGCTGGGCACTGCGGTCAACGAGTTCCAACATATGCTCCAACGCGTTAAGAAAGAGGACGTCGAAGCCATGATCGAAGAAAGCAAAGACCAGACTGCTGCTGGTAACACTACGGCTGGTTCTACTACCGGTACCACTGGCGGTACCACTGCCAGCACGGCGGCCCTCGAGGCGGCGGGCGATGGCCAATGGCAGGACAGTGGCGATGCGCTGGTGGCCGAGCCGTTAACCGAAACCTGTACGATCGATGACTTTACTAAGATTGATCTGCGCGTAGCCCGCATCATTACGGCTGAACACGTCCCAGAAGCTCGCAAACTACTCAAACTGACCGTTAGCTTGGGCGGTGATGTCCGACGCACCGTGTTCGCGGGAATCAAAGCTGCATACGAACCAGAGAAGCTGGTTGGGCGACTGGTTGTCATCGTTGCCAATCTCGCACCGAGACAGATGAAGTTTGGCTTGAGCGAAGGCATGGTCACCGCCGCAGGCCCCGGCGGTGAGGAAGTCTTTTTGCTGTCGGTCGATTCAGGCGCCAAGCCAGGTCAGCGCGTGCATTAAAAACAGCAGGATAGGCGACAGTCGTCTTTCGCTCCGCGAAAGAACGAACAGTCAATCCTCTGTATCCTCGCAACGCTTGGATAGAGCAACTACAAGTTCTTGGATGTCAGCTGTCAGCCTTTCGCAGAGCGAAAGGCGACAGTCGCAACATGCCCGAACTAGTTTATGGCCAGCAGCAATCGGCTGGGCGCTTCCAAATAGGCGATCAACTCGTTGAGGAAGCGTGCTGCCGTTCCGCCATCTACCAGTCGATGGTCGTACGACAGACTAAGCGGCATCATCAAGCGTGGCTTGATGGAATCATCTTCCATGACCACCGGCAACTTGCGTGTGCGACCGACCAGCAAAATGGCCACTTCGGGCACATTCACAATCGGCGTGCTGTAGGTGCCGCCGAGCGCGCCCAGGTTGCTGATCGTAAACGTGCCACCGCGGAGTTCGTTGACGCCGAATTCACCGCCACGCACGCGAGAGGCCAGGTCGGCCAGCGACTTGGCAATATCGGGGATGCTTAACTGATCCGCGTTGCGAATGTTGGGCACGACCAATCCACGATCGGTATCGATCGCAATGCCGATATTGACATAGTCCTTGTAGATGATCTGTTCGTTGTCCATATCCAGTTCCGCGTTCACGGCTGGATGATGACGCAGCGCCGTGGCCACAGCTTTGATCAGGAACGGCATCGTGGTCAGTTTGATACCTTGCGCCGCATAGTCATCTTTGCTGGAGGCTCGGAATATTTCCAAGTCGGTGACATCGGCATCGTCAAAGTTCGTCACGCGTGGCACAGTGCTCCAAGACTTATGCATTTGCGATGCAATCGTCTTGCGGATCTTGGGCATGCGTTCGATCCGTGTTGGACCATATTCGCCTTGAGCTTGCGAGCCGGAGAGGTTGGTCAATTTGTTACCGCCAGCCGCGTTGGGGGCGGTCATCAGTTGCTGAGTGGCAGCCCGCTGCGCACCTGACTCGCGAACACTTCGCAGTACGTCGTCTCGCGTGATGCGTCCGCCTTCGCCCGTGCCAACGACCTGACTAAGCTCAATACCAACTTCCCTGGCAAACCGTCGGATGGCTGGTCCGGCTGCAATCTCGCCGGCGTTTTCGGCTGGTGCGGCAGCTCCCTCGGCGCTGGCCGGAACCGCTTGGCTCTGGACTAGCGGCGATGCTGACGGAGCAGGAGCCGGAGCTCGAACAGGCGCTGGTGCTGGAGGCGCAGCCGGTGCCTCTGCCGTAGGTGCCGGCGCAGCTGGCTGCGGTGCTGGTGCAGCTTGTACTGGCGCAGCCTGCGCTGGTGGCGGTGCGGATGGTGCTGGTGCGGCTTGCGACGCGGTGGGAGGTGCGGCGGCAGGCTTGGCC
>JADLDX010000157.1 GCA_020846515.1 Pirellulaceae bacterium | reverse complement strand
GGTCATGCTCAGGTCATTAACCGCGCCGCCTCAATTGACGGACCTGGGTTGGGAGAAACGCTTACCCAAGTTCTTGCTCAAAATGTTCTATCGACTTTCCGATTCCATGGTCGATCGCGTCTTGGCGCCATCGGTCAATCAATTGCGTCACAGCGTGGGCCTGCCCAGTATCTCGCGCTTGTTCGATAAATGGTGGGTATCTCCGGATAAGACCCTGGGGTTATTTCCAGAATGGTTCGCAGTACCGAAGGTCGACTGGCCTGCCGGCTTTGAGTGTACGGGCTTTCCGCTGGCCGATGCGGGAGACTTGTTGCCAGAGTCAGCCGAAAAACTAGTCTCTGACGCGCTGGCACCTCTCAATGGCCAGCGGCCGATCGTGTTCGCTCCAGGCTCCGCACACGCACACGCCAAGAAGTTCCTGTCCGCCGGAGCCCAAGCTTGCCAACGACTCAACCTGCCTGGCGTTTTGCTCTCGAGCGTAGCCGATCAATTTCCCGATTCGCTGCCCAAACATGTAGTTACTGCCGCCTATCTACCGTTTCGGCAATTGATGCCTCATGCGCTGGCTATCGTGCATCATGGCGGAATCGGCACGACCAGCCAAACCATTTCCGCCGGCCTGCCCCAAATTGTCTGCCCCATGGCATTCGACCAGTTTGACAACGGCGGCATCGTCCAACGAGCCGGTTGCGGTCGTATCCTGCCCATGACGCGCGTCAATGCCGATCGTCTGACGCGGGCCCTATCGGAAGTCCTCCACAACCAGTCGGTCCTTGATCAAGCGAAACTACGTCAACAGCAAGTCCACCTGGAATGGGCCTCGCCGGAGAAATTGGCCGATCTCGTGCTGCAGATCGCGCCCTGAAGCCAAAACCGCTGGCGGTGGATTTCAGACGCGTCCACCGTCTGGCGACGGGTGGCTACCGAACCCACCGCCTGGCGGCGGGTGGCTACAGTCACCGTTGACTTACCAGGCTCACCATGCTAGAATTCGAGCATCCGGATAAATGGATGGAGATTGAATTTGATCAGCAGCCTGGCACCCCTCGATTGGTTACAAACGCTAGCGGACCCGACGCGAGTTCGTTTGTTGCGGCTGTTGGACCGGGAGGAGCTGTCGGTCACGGAGTTGTGTACCGTATTGCAGTTGCCGCAGAGCACGGTCAGTCGACATTTGAAATTGCTCGTCGGTGAGGAGTGGCTGGCCAGTCGTCGCGATGGCAACAATCATCTTTATCGCGTCGAGCTGACCAGTTGGAGTGATGCGCGATCGGATCTTTGGAGTTGGGTTCGCCAGCAAGCCTCGGACGTGACGACAACGCAATTGGACGATAGGCGATTGGAACAGGTGTTGGCTGAGCGACCGCGCAGCGACGATTTCTTTCGATCGGCTGCGGCCCAATGGGATGCGATGCGAGTGGAGTTGTTTGGTCCACGCGTGGATGCGTGTGCCTTAGCAGCCACTTTGTCTCCGTCGGCCGTGGTCGGAGAATTAGGCTGCGGTTCGGCCCCGCTGGCGCAACTGGTGGCACCGTTTGTACGCCAAGTGATTGCTGTAGACAATTCGCCCGCCATGTTGGCCGCGGCGGAGCAGCAATTGAAGGGTTTGCACAATGTGGCGTTACAGTTGGCTAGCCTCGATCGGTTACCGATAGCGGACGGCCAATTGGACGCCGCCTGGTTGGTGTTGGTGTTGCCTTATTTTGTGGAGGGCGCGGGCATTCTTCGTGAAGCGGCTCGCGTTTTAAAGCCGGGTGCGCCGCTGATCATTGTCGACATGTCCCCGCATGATCGGCAGTTATATCGACAAGAAATGGGTCATGTACGCTTGGGATTAAGTCGTGACCTGCTCCAGGGATGGTGCGACGAAAGTGGCATGAGTATTGAGCGGTTTTGGAAATTGCCGCCCGATTCTGCGGCTCGCGGACCGGAGTTGTTTACTGCAGTGCTCAAGCACAAACAGGAAATGCCGTCTGCTGCTGTGGATGAGAGAGTAACCGATCAGCCGGCAGGCGTGAGCTCCCGGTTTGAGCATGCGGGCGTTTGCCTCGGGCATGACGCTACCGGGGGCTGATGCCCGCCGGCTGATTCAATCGTAATAGTTTTGGGTTCAAGCTTTATAGAGTTTTCAGGAGTTTCAAGAATGAGTGCTGTTGCCAGTCCGAAGCCTGCCAAGTCAACCAAGCCGGCAGGAGATCGTCCCAAGTTCAAGGTACGTGCGTTCGATTTGCTGGCCGAAGGCAAGCGCGCCGAAGCCGAGCAAATTGTTGAGTTGGGTCGCAAAGAAATCATGTTGGCTGAAGACGAGATGCCAGGCCTGATGTCGATTCGCACTCGCTTTGCCCCTTCCCAACCCCTCAAGGGTGTGAAGGTCATGGGTTCACTGCACATGACCGTGCAGACCGCTGTCCTGATTGAGACGTTGTCCGACTTGGGCGCCGACGTGCGTTGGGTCAGTTGCAACATTTTCTCCACCCAGGATTCGGCCGCTGGCGCAGTGGTCGTCGGCCGTGGTGGAACTTTAGACAATCCCAAGGGCATTCCTGTGTTCGCTTGGAAGGGTGAAACACTGCCCGAGTATTGGTGGTGCACCAACGAAGCACTGGTTTGGCCAGATGGCTCCGGCCCTGACATGTTGGTGGACGACGGTGGTGATGCCACGCTTCTCATTCACAAAGGTGTTGAGTACGAAGCTGCCGGCAAGGTACCAGCCTTTAATGCTGACACCGAGCCAGAAGAATGGGGCGTGATCCTGGCCCGGCTCCGTGCGGAACTGCAAACGGAACCTGGCAAGTGGACCAAGATGGCGGCCTCGATTTGTGGCGTCAGCGAAGAAACCACCACAGGCGTGGCTCGTTTGTACGAAATGGAACGCAAGGGCCAATTGCTGTTCCCAGCTATCAATGTGAATGACTCGGTCACCAAGAGCAAGTTCGATAACAACTT
>JADLDX010000156.1 GCA_020846515.1 Pirellulaceae bacterium | reverse complement strand
TTGAGCCTTCTTGTCCAACCGCTGCAAACGCAAAGCACGAGCCCGCAGGTCGATCAGTTGTGAGGCTTGCCACATTGGATTCAATTGAGAAGCCAGCGCCAGATAACGCTGACCAGAGCTCTTATTGCTCATCTGCCGAATGCTCGTCATAGGGGAAGCCGAGTGCCGAGAGGGTCATGAGCAGTGCTTGTTTGGCACTTTCGAACTGCTGTGGATCCCCTTCATTCATGGCACCTTCGAAAAAGTCGAGCGCCAGATCCAGTTGCTGACGCTGCGAGGGGTGAAGTTCCCCGATCAAGCGTTCGCTGTACCGAGCCAGCCGCTGATTGTTGAGATCCTCACGTGGGTAGAGCTTCAATTTTTGAAGTCGCTGTAGAGCCGCTTGAATTTGTTCCTGGCTCAGGCCTTGCACATGGTTGGTAAGCACAGTCCGCTGCTTGCAGCCACCGTCGGTGTAGGCCTCTACCTCTAATATCCCATTTAAGTCGTAGGTAAAGCGAATTCGAATTGGCATACCGGCCGGACCGGTAGGTAGATTCTCAACTCGCAGACGCCCCAGTTCGACATTGTCGGTGACGCGACGGGCATCGCCCTGGAAGACACGTACCTCTACCATGCGCTGGTTGGGCACAATGGTGCTGAATACTTCTTCGCGCGAAATAGGAATGGTACTATTGCGATGCAGAATCGGCTGGAAGAATCCATCCTGGATCTGCCCGCCTAAATCCTTGGCAATCTCTACGCCCAAAGTGAAAGGGCAAACGTCGGTCATCACTACATCGTTGACCGCAGCATCTTGTTCAATCAATGCCGCTTGTACCGCGGCTCCCAAGGCCACTACTTCGTCAGGGTTAAACTCCATCTGCGGCTGTTTGCCGAAGTAACTGGAAACGAAATCAACCATGACCGGCATGCGTGTGGCGCCTCCGACCAGTAGAACTTCATCGATCTCGCGCGGGTCGAGCTTCGCATCGCGCAGGGCTCGATCGATGGGCACTGATATGCGGTCCATCAACTTGCTGCAGACTTTCTTGAACGTCTCGCGATTGATTTTGAACTCGCGTGGCTGACCGGAAAACTGGCCGTCTAATTCTGGCAAACGAATCCGCGCCGTATCCTTGGCTGTCAAAGTCCGCTTGGCGCGCTCTGATTCCACTCGCAAACGCGCGACATGCAATGGATGTTTCAGCTCCGCCAGCTCGAGCTGCATCTTTTGATTGATCAAGACGGCGGACACCAGTCGATCTGTGAAATCTTCGCCGCCTAATTGGCTTTCACCTGCGGTAGCACGAATCTCCAACGTGCCTTCAAAAATCTCCATCACCGTTACGTCAAATGTCCCACCACCCAAGTCAATGATGCACAGGTTCTTTTCAGCCTCGCGTTCATGGAATCCATAAACCAAAGCAGCCGCCGTGGGTTCATTAACGATTCGCCGTACATTCAGGCCAGCCAGCTGACCTGCCAGCTTCGTGGCTTGCCGCTGATGATCGTTGAAATAGGCCGGTACTGTAATGACGGCATCGGTGATGGATGCTTTCAGTTCACTTTTGGCATCTTCGACCAGCGATTGCAGCACCAGACTACTGAGCTCCTGAGCCGTGTAGGTCTTTGCGCCTAAGCTTATCGGACGATCGGAACCCATGAAACGTTTGAAGCACCAGGCGGTTCGTTCTGGATGGGTGACCCGCAACTCGCGAGCGGCCGCACCCACGACTATTTCACCCGATTCTAAAACCCCCACCACCGAAGGCGTAAGAAAATCGCCATGCGAGTTCGGAATCAACCTTGGTCGACCATCTTGAAACACAGCGCAAAGAGAATTCGTTGTGCCCAGATCGATTCCGATAGTGTAGGACATGTCGCGATCGTAAGATTGTTTTTGCTGAGGGTGTTTAGAACTCCGTCGTAGCCTAATAATATACTCTGCCAAAGCACGAGGCTTCCACAAAGTCACTTGTGAATATGGCTCAAATTGAAATCACTTTTGGCTAGGTGTCTAGCCAAACCTTCAGTAGCCAATACCTGCGCGCACGACGAACGAGTCGTCCAGGTCGAGATTATCGGCGGGCAAGTTCTTGTAGAGCAGCTCGCGATTGAAGACGTAACCGGCTTCCAGAAAACCGATGCGGCGGCCATCTCGCAGTTGATCGTTGCGGCCCCATTCCATGCCGATCAGCAGGCGGATGTCGTTGATGTCTATCGAGTCGTTGGTGCCATCGGCACGCTCGACCGTCCAGGCGCCGCCGCCATAATATCCTCCCACGTACCACCAAGTATCGTAGGTGCCCACTGTATTGAGATAGTGAGCCAACTTCGGTTCCGGGAAGAACAAATCAAAACGGGTGCCTGGATTAGGTTGCCACAGGACACCACCGGCCGGCAAAAGCTTGACACGATTACGATCCAAGTACATCACACCGCCCTTGAGTGTGGCTGTAGGCGTCAATCGCATGCGTGCCAAGGCTCGTCCTTGCACACGCAGACTATCGCTGGTGAACGTATTGAAGTCGCTGAATACGCCCACTCGCACGCCCAACTCGGCGCCTAACAATCGCAGCGGATCAGTCTGCCATCCGGAATCGAGAAACGCGCTATAGGCCTTCGAGGGCAAGTCCGCGCTGGCCGGCGCATTGGGGCCATCCCATTGATGCAATGAAAACGACGGCAAAATGTACAGCGGCTGAGTCGAGAACAGAAAGTTTGGTACGGCAAAAGCCAGTGACAGGTCGGAGTCATTGATCTGCAGCGAGTCTTGATCGTTGTCGCCGTAGATGAATGCATGCCGGAAGCGTGGGCCCTGAAAGAAGCGAATGAACTGCGGCCCACTGCCCCATGTACCGGCCAGGCTGCCTTGTGGATTCCAGTTGCCATAGGGCGACGCCGACCCAATAGCGCCTGGCGCCAAGATGCCTGCGTTGTTGACGGGGCCGCCATAACCGGGCGCATAACCGCCTGGATTGTAGGCACCGCCCGCATAGCCATAAGGATTGGTGCCGCCCAGCCAGTTACTCAGTCCACCCAGCATTCCGCCAGAGCCACCAAAGATGCTGGTCGGAAACAGTGAAGGCGGTGACGTATTGGGATACATACCTGGCGGATAAATACCCGAGGCACCGCCGCTATAGTTGCCAATAGATCCGCTTTGACCAGCCCCAGGATAGTTGGGCGCGAGGTTACCCGAGTAGCCTCCTGGAAAGCCTGTGTTAGGCAAGCCCGTATTGGGAAAGCCAGTTGAAGGCAATGAGCCACTTGGGAACTGCGTCGGTGGCAGACTTCCATTGGGAACTCCATATGGAGCACCCGCATAGACGTTGGGAACTGGGTTGCCGAACATACCCGACGAAGGACTGGTGCCGGGCAACGTGTTGCCGGCCAACCCAGGCACAGTGGCACCATAGGGTTGTCCGTAACCGGGCGCGCCGGACGGTAATTGGAAACCCGGGTTTTGGTAACTGGGTCGTGTGGCATAGGGATCGAACAGGGGACTGCCCAAGCCTGTCGATGGATAAATGCCTTGACTGGTCGCTGGATTGAGCGGCACCATCGGACCGACGTTGGGATTCACGTTGATCTGCGCATCGCGCAGGCCGCTGGCCGGCGGCGGGCTGACCTGCGGATACTGCAGTTGTTGACCACGGACAGGTAGTGCCACAGCACATACCAACCCCGCAGTCATCGCGCAGATGCAGACGCCCAGTCTCATGGAAAAGCCCCAGTGTGGTTCGCATCAGCGACCTGCCGACACTCACGCCTAGGGAGTACCTGACTGGCCCATTCCGGGTCAATAGAGTTTGCCGGCCACTGAAGGCAAGAACTTTAGCAAATGTTCCCTAAATTTTAGAAAATTTGCGAGTATTCGGCTGTTTGGCCGAAGGTCAATTTCATCGTAACCTAGAGCAACGCGCTAGGACTCGACTCGGGTATTGCTAGCACAGGTGCGATTGTCTTTGTCCCCGTGTCATGCGCGGGGGAGGCAATCTACGGATGTTCGGTCGATCGAGAAACGTGGCGGGAGGCCGACGCTCCTGCGGAGGCAAGCCGCAAATCGCGACTGGTTGGCCATCCCAATTGGTTATGTTCATGGCACATCCGGTTCGCGATAGGCGAAAGCCGGGCAGTCGGTGACACAGGCAATCGAGTATTGCTAGCACAAGTGCATTTGTGTGTGTCCCCATGCGTTTTCGCCCATGCGTTTTCGTTTGCTAGCTAGAACGCCCACCCTGTGGCCTCGGGCAACGGTCCATTGCTAGCACAGGCGATGGCGCGCATCCGGGGGACAAGCCTCGCACCCGGGGAAGCCTCGCACCCGGGACACTGACAATCGGGTAATGCTAGCAAGGGTACATCGGTTTGAAGCCAGGACCAGGGACACAGGCAATCGAGTTCTTATGCTAGCAACTGACGATGGTGTGCGTCCCCGCGTTCTGTATCGCTAGCACAATCGCACATCGTGCGCCCGGGGACACACACATTCGTTTATTGCTAGCACTCACAGGGACATCCGGGGACACAGGGACATCCGGGGACACAGACAATCAGGTATTGCTAGCATAAGTGCAATTTATCTGTGTCCCCGTGTCTTAGCGTTACATCCCCGTG
>JADLDX010000155.1 GCA_020846515.1 Pirellulaceae bacterium | reverse complement strand
CGTTCCGGAACCGTGGAGTTTTTGGCTCGTATTGGCAGCCTTGCCCATGGCGCTCCGCAAACGACGCAGGAGCAAGCAAGTGCTGTCCCGGCCAACGGTTGGACGACGACAATTGCTTTGTCAGAAATAATTTTTCCTGATGCCCTGCCAGCAAGCAAATAGCGAGGCATCTACAATCAATGCCTGCCAATTGGGAGACGACTCGTCAGGCTTTGGTTGGTCAGGCCGCTCGGTTCAATGCCCACTTCCCCTGTTTCTTTTGCCTCAGTGAGATTCTCACCATGAAAACATCCATGTGCATCTGTATGACGCTGATGTCCCTGGCACTGGCGCTCTCCAGCAGCGCTCAGGAACCAGCGGCCACGACGCCACCCAAAGTCGAATTGCCCGATGCCCAGCCGCCTTACTATCGCGTTCGATATGCACCTGGGCAAACTGCCGGTGAATTGGTTTATGGGGTTAGCTACACGGTGTGGATTCCGCCGGGGGTGGAGAAACTGCGCGGGGTCATTGTTCATCAACATGGATGTGGTGAGGGCGCTTGTCGAGCCGGACAGACGGCTGCTTTTGATTTGCATTGGCAGGCGTTGGCTAAGAAACATGCTTGTGCATTATTAGGGCCCTCGTATGAGCAACCCGAGAAGGGTGACTGCCAATTGTGGTGCGACCCACGTCACGGTTCGGACAATTCCTATCGACGTGCCTTGGATGAACTGGCGCTGCTGACCGGGCATCCAGAACTTGCCAAAGTACCCTGGGCTTTGTGGGGACACAGCGGTGGTGCAACTTGGGTAGGCACTATGTTGATGCTGTATCCCCAACGCATCGCCTGTGTTTGGTTGCGATCCGGAGCGCCGAAATTGACTCCGCGCGAAGATGGCAAACTGCCTACCTTGATGGTGCCTGACGCGGCTCTGACCGTACCTGCCATGTGTAACTTGGGTACGCAAGAAGGCGTGACTGTCAAGGAAGGACGCTTCGCGCGTGTCTGGGAAAACGTAGAGACATTCTTCACCACGCTGCGTTCGCAAGGAGCGCTCATGGGAGTGTCAGTCGATCCGAACAGTAGCCACGATTGTGGGAACCAACGGTACCTGGCCATCCCTTGGATGGACGCCTGTCTGTCTGAGCGTTTGGGGAATGATAGCTCGGCGAGCAAAGAAGATTTCGAAACGATGCGACCGATGTCCACTGAATCGGCTTGGCTGGCAGATTTGCTCAGTGACCAGGCTGTACCGGCGGACAAGTATGCTGGCGAGAAGAACAAATCGGTCTGGTTGCCCAATGCGAACGTAGCGCAAGACTGGATGCAATACACCCGTGATTCGAAGGTAGCCGATACCACGCCACCACCAGCACCCACGAATATCAAGCGACAAGGCAACGTGGTTAGCTGGGATGTCGAAGCTGATCTGGAAAGCGGGCTGGCCGAGTTTATTATTCTGCGCGACGGTCAAGAGATTGCTCGTCTACCCGAGAAGTATAAGAGCCCGTTTGGTCGGGCCATCTTCCAGAAGAACTCGTATAGCGATACGCCGTCTCAGCCCTTAGCGCGGCTAAGCTTTACTGACGCGCAGGCTCAACCCGATCGTCAGTATCAGTACACCGTGGTGGCGGTCAACACCGCCGGACTATCCAGTCCGCCAGCGTCGCGGTAGTTTAATCGCATGACATGGAACCGTCACCGCACTGCGCATAAATTGCCTAACTCGTAACACGCTACCAGAGTGTGAATTGCCAATGGTCAATGCTAGCAACTGCCGATGGAAGTCGAATCAGGTTTTCCCTTTTCGATTACTTGGCACCACAGGACTTTGGCATGGCATTTCTCTCCGGTAGCGTTGGTTTCGAGCGGTTTAAGGTCACTGGAGCGGATTTCAAACATTTTCAAGATGAGCATATCGAAGCGCTGACACGGTTTGCGGCCAACGCCAATCAGGCGGCTGGGGCTGAAACCAGCAGCATTGGTTTTATTGGTGGCGATCACCTGTTTGATACGCAATTCTTTCTCGAAAAAAACGTGATTGATAATGCGCTGCACTGCGCCATTCGCGTGGATACCAATCAAGTGCCATCGGCCATCAAAAAAGCCTGGCTACAAATGGAGCTGTTGGCTTTAGCCAAAGACAATAACAGTGGCCGACCCACCAAGGCTCAACGACAAGAGGCCAAGGAGTCGGTCGAAGCACGTTGTGAAGAGGCGGCTCGCTCGGGCAAGTATCATAAGATGTCGGAGTTCCCTGTCTTATGGGATGCTTCCCAGCAACTGCTCTATATCGGCAGCTCGAGTTCGTCAGCCATCACGCACACGGCTGATCTTTTTTCGCGCGCCTTTGAAATCGAACTCTCAAGAATATCAGCCGGTTCGATCGTGACCCAATGGGCAGAAGAAACCGAGAAGCAGTCGGCGCTGGACGATCTCTCGCCGGCCACGTTTCTCCCCGAGCAAGCGGGGGCAGACAGCGTCTGGTTAAATGAATTCGCGGAGAGCTATGACTTTCTGGGCAACGAATTCATGATGTGGCTCTGGTGGCATTTGGAAACGCAGGCCGATACGTTCAAGCTGTCTGATGAGACGGAAGTGACCGCGATGTTCGCCCGAACTCTTAGCCTGGAGTGCCCGTTGGGGGAAAACGGCAAAGAGACCATTGCCTACGAATGCCCGATAAAATTGCCTGAAGCCATGCAAGCCATTCGGGCTGGCAAGCTACCACGCAAAGCCGGGCTGACGTTGGTGCGGCATAATCAACAATTCGATCTGACGCTCCAAGCCGAAACCTTTGCCATCTCAGGCGCTAAAATCCAGGCTGATGAGACCGAAGACGCCGAAGAGATGCGCGTCAATCGCATTGAGTCGATTCGCAACCTCGGGGAAACGGTCGACTTGTTGTTCAAAGCGTTCTGTGATCGTCGCGTCAGCAAGAAGTGGTCGAGCGATCTCGATCAATTGACTCGCTGGTTGAAAGGCGATGTGAACAAGTCCAAGAAACCGGCTGCGTAACGGCCGCTGGTTATTCCTAATTGCAGCCAGGGTAGCCGCCAACGTTGTGAAGCATTTTCGAAGCGGAACGGCGCAAGCCGTCCGGTATATCCCGGTAGTTATAGGAACCGGAGGGCTTGCGCCCAACCGCTACAAATGCCGGGTTTCACGAGCAAAAATGCTTCACAGCGTT
>JADLDX010000154.1 GCA_020846515.1 Pirellulaceae bacterium | reverse complement strand
AGCCGCCAAACGTGCGAGCACCAAGGAGTCGATGGCGTTCGGCGGCCACGCGCTGTCTGTGACCGGTGGCGGTTCAGGCTTGGTGATGGGACGAAACGACCAATGTTTCTGTCGAAAGAATTCCCAATTCACGGCATCAGTTTTTTTCCGCGCCGTCGTCGCGATCGCCGTGGGATCGAACCCAGGCCAAGGCGTCCCCATCGCCACCCACTCGGTCAGCGCCGCGATTTCTTCGTCGCGCAGTTTTTTATTCGGCGGCATCGAGGTGTCTTCGTTTTTGTAACGCACAGCTTCGATGACCAGACTCTTGTCCGGCTCGTAGGGCACAATAGCTGGCCCGCTATCCCCGCCTTGGAGCATATGCGCCAAGCCATCCAATCGCAAACCTGCCTGACGTTGGTCTTCATCTTCTCCGTGGCAGCGAAAGCAATTCTCCGATAGTACCGGTCGTACCTTTGCCTCGAAGAACTCAACCTGAGCAACCGTCGGATGGAGATTGGGGCCCTCAGCGGCTGGGGAGGTTGTCGGATCACTAGCGTCCAGCCAATGGGCCAGCCCCACAGCCAAGCAAAAAAAAGGGGTCAGGTCTATTTTTCGCGAAGCGCTGGCTCCACCACAATGGGCGGATGAGGTTGGAAGGTATAGCATGGGAACCAATCACGTGAACAAACCAGTAACAAGAGACCTGACCTCTTTTAATTATTTTAATTTTGTCACAAAGACTGTGGCGGGACAATTAAACGTTTAGTCCAATATGCCAAAAGCTCTAAAGCCAATGCCCCGTCGTGACTTTGCGTCCAGGATACTACCCGCTCTACGTACCCGTCAAGAATTGGAAAGAAGGCAACAATTACGTCGTTCATTCGCAGGTGTATTCTATCATGCCCACGTTCATGCCCACGTTCATGTCCATGTTTAAGTCCTTGCTCT
The DNA here is from genome assembly GCA_020846515.1 of Pirellulaceae bacterium. Taxonomy (GTDB): domain Bacteria; phylum Planctomycetota; class Planctomycetia; order Pirellulales; family Pirellulaceae; genus Aureliella. Next base: position 8,002 of record JADLDX010000154.1, on the reverse strand, counting down.
TGGCCGCTTTTATTGTTTGTGCAAGTGACGAATCGGTCTTGGCACAGGCCAACAATGGTGAAAAGCTACCCACGCAATCATCCTCCGCGCTACATGTCGTGCAAAACGTCGAACTGAGTAGCTTGAAAGGGGTGGTGGGATTGGCGATTAGTGCCGACGGGCGTTTTCTCTACGCACCCGGTTACATGACCGGTACCATCCATGTCTTCTCTATCGATCCGAAGTCAGGTCGCCTTGAATTAGTCGAAAAACAAGAACTGCTCAAACAGCTGGCGGGTGCAACCGACTTCTGTTTGAGCCCCGATGGGAAACTGGGATTGACCAGCGCTTTTCGTTCCAAGGCGGCGACGCTTTTTCGGCGCGATGCTGAGTCTGGACGATTAGCGATGCTCCAATCAATCACCTCCCAAACCGAGAAAGAAAAAGGGTATCAGTGGCCCATTCGCGGAACGTTTTCCACAGATGGGAAATTCGCGTACGTTGTAGATTGTGGCATATCACAGAGCTTCTTTATCAAAAACGCACCCGCGGTGCTGGTGTTTAAGGTAGCGGATGAAAAGATCGAGTTTGTTGAATCCTTCCAGGTCGCAGGTTACTCGCTTGCAAACGTTCGGGGTATCGCAGTGCATCCCAATGGCAAGCACATTTTTGTGACGACATCAGACGGAAAGTCACTGTTGCTGCTGGGGCGAAAGGAAGCCACTGGCAAGCTGGAACTTGTCCAGAATATGAGTGAGCCCAAAGATATGCTCGAAGGGGCTATGTCGGTTTTGACAGATCCATCCGGCAAGTTTGTGTATGCGCTTAGCGGCCGCTTTCGTGGCAAAGGTGGAGTGGCTGTGTTTGCCTTTGATGAGCAGCGGGCATCGCTATCCTTCCTGGAGAGCCATCTGAGTGGCTCGGCGGGCCTGGAACAGTTCAAGGGCGGGAATCAATTGGCGCTCAGTTCTGACGGACTCCGCCTCTACGCAATAGGTTCGACCAGCGGCACAATTTCGACGTTCAAGCGAGACCCCGCCGCTGGCACGTTGATCGCAATGGAGACGAATGCCATTCGACCGCAATGGAAGGAAAGTGTCGCGGGAGTGATCGTTTCCCCTGACAGCAAATTTGTTTACGTAAGTGGCGGTGAAAAAGATCCGTCTATCACGGTCCTGAGCACGTCGACACCACCCAAACCAGAGTAACGCACATTCGAGAAATGGGGTCAGGTCTCTTTTTTCCGGATGAGGTTGGGAGCTATAGCATGGGAATCAATCTCGTGAAGAAACTAGTAAAAATAGACCTGACCCGACCTGACCCCTTTTAATTCGCAAGCTTGTGGTCACCTACCAAGACCGGGACGAAGGGGCAATCCTGTTTTTCTAGCCGCGCTCCTGTTCCTCAAGCATGTGCCTGGTATCCCGAATCGGGCGCGTCGACGTGCTTAGCAGAATGCGCTCATTCTGATGTCTATCGATGCTGAAACAAATCACTAGTGACGACCGCGATAATCAAGTCGGCCAGGCGGTAGCCGTTGTCTGTCAGGCTTGAAACAATTTTGTCAACTTCGGCACGATCCGTCGCTTCGATGCGTCTGCCCAACGCGTGACTGAGCAAGCGGCTGGTTACAGTTCGTACGAAGAATTCATCTCGTTTGAGTAGCAGAGCGCGCAATTCTTCGGGCCCTGAGAATCGATCGCCTCCAGGTAACACGCCCGACGTATCGATCTTGTTCTTTTGCTTCGGATCATAAAATTCACGCTTGCGACCTATCGGGTCGAATCCTTCCAGTGCAAAGCCCAGCGGGTCAAACTTGCGATGGCATTGATTGCAAGCCGCCGACTCACGGTGCTTTGTCAATTGTTCGCGAATCGATACAGTGCCGCGAATGTCCGGGTCCAGCGCCGGGACTTCATCGGGTGGAGGCGGTACAGGAGTTCCAAGAATTGTCTCCATCAGCCAAATGCCGCGAATGACGGGGCTCGTTTCAATTCCGTTGGCAGATACGGTCAAGACGCTGGCGTGCCCCAGCAATCCGCCCCGATCCTTGTCGCCGAATTGAACTCGATGAAACTTAGCGGCCTCATCCACCGGTACTTGATGGGCAACTCCGTAGAGCTTTGCAAGATCACGATTGGCAAACGTATAATCTGCGCGAAGAAACTCTAGAGTTGAGGCATTGCGAGTGATCAAATCACGCATGAACAGTCGAGTCTCCTGCTTCATCTCAGGTTCCAGCCCGCCTGCGTAGTATTCGCGATTCGCTTTTTCATCGGGAGGCATGCTGCCCAGTGCTCGCAGGTTTAGCCAACTATCCAAGAAATCAGCGACAAAGGCATCGGAAGCGTCACTCTGTAACAATCGACGCGTTTCCGACTTCAGCACATCTTTGTCCGAGAGTTTGCCTGCGTCGGCCAGTTTCCGCAGCGCGTCATCTGGCATGCTGGAGGTAAGAAAATAGGAGAGTCGTTGGGCTATTCCGTGATTAGACAAGCTGGGGCTGCTCGAGTCATTCGGTTGACTGATATACAGAAAAGATGGCGAGCAGAGTGCCGCCTTCAGTGCGTCTTTGTAAGCCTCCAACGGAGACTGACCGACTGTGTGTCGACCTACGTAAACCGTGAGCAGGTCTCTTAACTCCACATCCGTTGCTGGCCGACGATAGGCTCGCGCGGCGAAGCGAGCCAACATTTCCGGGACTTGGACAGCGTCAAATGCACGATCACCCAGCAGGACTCGCTCGCTGCGCGTGGGCGACTGAACATCCATTGGTCCCCTTACGCGAACCTCGTGAATACGGATTTGCGGCAGATATCCAAATTTGATAACGGCTTTGCGCATGTCGACAATGCCTTTGCGTTTTCGCTCACCCGCGGGCAATGTATCGACTTGGTTTCGAAAGACTCTGCTGTAGGCGCCACGAACATCGTGCATGCCGTTCTCAAACGTGAATCGTGGCGCAAAGCCTTTGTCGAGCCGAATTCGGAACGTGTACCATTGGAGCTCATTGTCCTTGATCGTGGCTTCGGCCACGAGCGGTTGAATGGGCTGTATGTGCACCATATCACCGATGGCCGTGTTGCCAGGACGGATCCCCATCCGAAACGGCTCAGCCAGATCGATATAAACGGTTTGTTTCGTGTAAGGTGTGTCGCGATGCAGGGCCTGAGCTTGCACGTGCACTTCGTAGATACCATCGACGGGTACGCCATCTACCAGACCAGGCAGCGGTCCAAAGGCCCCTTCCGGTTTGTCATTGAGCGGATGGTCGTAGAGCACCATGTATCTGAGGTCAAACGCATAACGATGGGCTGTCTTTAATTCATTCTGCTGCCCGAAGTTACTATTGAAGACCCATTCTCGCGGCGCTGAGTCTGGCTTGGCGATAGCATCTCGTTCAGGCGGCTCTGTTTGCGAAGTTGGTAGCGCCTTTTCAATGCATCGATCGGCGGCATCAAGATACTTTTCCAGCAAGTAGCCCGACGTGACAAGTGCATCCCCAATGTTATCGAAATGATTGGACAAGTTGTCTTTTGGAAATTCGATAGTCGGGTCAAACATCGTCATGTCGATGCCCAGCAAGTCTCGCACGGTATTTCGATACTCACGTTGAGTCAATCGTCGCAGTACGGTTTGACCGCCCGTGCTCGTAACGCGTTCACGCATTTCGCTGAGCAGTTGTGTTAACTGCGCAATTGCATTCAGCCGGTCTGCAGTGTTGGGCTGATCTCCATCCTCTGGTGGCATAGCGCCGAGCGTTAGCTGATCGATGATCTCCTGCAATGTGAGCTGCGTGTCGACATGGTCTTTGGATAGATCCAACGTTTCAAACTCGCGTTCGCCGTTGGGGTCTGCGGTCGAGTGGCAGCTGATGCAGTATCGCTCAAGAAACACTCGAACTTTCCGCGGTGCTGAGTCCTGAGCCTGCAAACGGAATGGGTGCCAAGCCATCACGACCATACAAGCCATCAGACTGGCTGCTCGAAGGCGATGCATTATGCCAACCCTCGAAGTGTCCCAGTACTGGTGGAGAACTTGTCCGTTTCAACTCCGAACTGCTGCAGCATGGAGACAAACAGATTGGTTAGCGGCGGTCGGTGCTTCGACTTGCGGTCAAAGGTCAACAACCGACCGTGCTGGAATCCGCCGCCGGCGAGTATGACTGGCAAATTCGTATTGGTGTGAGAATTGGCATTGCCCATGCCGCTGCCGAAGAGCACCATGGACTGCTCCAACAAAGAGTGTCCACCCTCGGTAATGGATGTGAGCTTCTCGATGAAGCGAACAAACTGTTGTATTTGATAAGTCTCGAGTGTGATCAGAGCTTCGATGCGATCCTCGAGCTGTCCATGATGCGATAGTGCATGATAGTCCCCGTTAACTCCCAGGTCTCTGGGATTAAAATCGCCGCCAATTTCCAAGGTTGCAATGCGCGTCGAATCGGTCTGGAGGGCAAGGGCGATCAAGTCATACAAGAGTGGTAGATCCTCTACCATGTTTCGGTTCTTGGGTACGGCGAAAGGAGCCTGGGGCTTGGGGACATCCAGCCAGTTTCGACGGAGGCCAATTCGCTTCTCGACGTCTCGAACGGACGGTAGATATTCGTCCAGTTTGTCACGATCTTGCTGGTTCAGTTTCCGTTCAAGTCGATTGGCATCACCCCGAACCATATCCAGGATCGAACCCTGCAGGCTAACCCGGTCGGCAGCCGCTAGCTTGTCTTGCTCACTGACACCGACGAAGAGTAGTTTGAATAGTTGCTCTGGCCCCGTGATGGGCGGTACTCGAGTGCCCGTTCGTGTCCAAGACAATTGGCAGCCGCCGTGAATGCCGCTTTCGCTGCCAATGGTAAGCGTTGGAAAGCGAGTCAGTCCCGTAACATGATCCGCCGCATACTGATCGATGGTCACGTTCGCATCCGGCATCGACTTTGCGTCGATCTGGCGCACGCCGGACAGGAATGTGTGGATGGAAAAGTGCCCGCCATTGGTGCCGTGATCCAGGCCACTGATCAGCGTCATGCGGTCGCGAATGGCGGTCAGCGGGGCCGTCGTGCGGTTCAGCTCATAGTCACGGTGCTGGGCCAAATCAGTCGCCGACTCTGCCAATGCGGCTTCGGGCCAGAACGCTTCTGGATAGAAGCCGAGCATATTGCCGATGCAGACCATCCGCTTCTTCGAAGCTGCGTCGGCCTGCGCTGTGTCGGCCTGCGCTGTGTCGGGCCGCGCGTGTACCGATTGCAACGAAGGCAGAAAAGGGAGAGCTATCGAGACGCCTGTCGCCCGTAGCATTTGGCGTCGATGGAATGGACTCATAAAAGATCTCGCTCTGCGGAAGGCTGCTGGTTTCTGCTGGATTTTGGGCGTCGGTCATTAGTCGGGCTAAACCGGACACTAGCGCGCTTGCGGCTGATTAGCCGCAGGGCGCTAGCCCACGGTTTTCCGCCCACATTAAGATCGACGCCGGATTTTGCTTTACGTCTTGAATTTACAACATGAATTTACTTGCCGCTGGTCTGACGGTCCACCGAAATGGCTTCGGCATAGGCCAATTCACCAGTGCGTCCATCATAGTACTGAAACACAATCTGTGGATGAGGATAGGCTACCAGCCGCTTCTCGCCCAACTTCTGCGGCATATTGAAAACATTATTCACTTGAACCACACAGAAGTACGGGTAGAGACGTTCGAGACGCGGCACGTCCGGCAGAATGTAACTGCTCCAGCGAATATCGCATTCTCGTGGACCGAATTTGAATCGGCCAGTAGCGGGGCGATCACTCTCATCCAGTTTGGGCACATGATTGACACTATTGTGAGGCCCACAGCAGAACTCCCAGACATGGTCGGTGACCTTAATAGCGAAACTATTGTGTAGGTCGCCGGTCATAACGAATACCTGCTTACCGATCTTTTCCCATTCGTTGATCAGCGTTTCACGCTCATCGAAGAATCCGGTCCAGGCTTCTTCTTTATTATCTTCGTCCGCCTCAAAGCCACCGGCTCCAGAATGAGGAATCATAAAGGGCACCGAAGAGATGACAAAGAAGAAGTCGGCATCGCTTGCCTGCATCGATTTGATCAACCATTCGCGCTGCGGCTTGCCAATCATGGACACACCCGGTTTATCGCGATGTTTGACATCGTGCATATCTCGATCACCCCGTGTGTCGATTAAGAAGAACTCACAATTGGCAACACGAAACTTTCCATAACTTCGCCGGCCAATCGAGTAGCTGAGGTTCTGATCATCGATTTTTGCGGGCATGTGCAGGCGTAGGGTGTGCTTGTCGATCACTTCAACGATATCGTAGACGTATGAGTTTCGATTGCCCGCGTCATTATCGAACTCAATCTCATTCGCACCGGCTTCGGGCGTTCCCCAATGAACGTGAAGATTGAGCATTTCGCTTAACGGCAGCTTCGTGAAGTCGGCATGGTTGTCAACCAATCGGTCGCTGCCCGCCTTCATCGTTGCCCTGCCAAAATGAATTGGATGCGGATGCTCCACCGGGTTGGCCCAGCCCAGGTAATCAAACCAGGCCTGGGTACCGATCTCTCGAAACACTGCTCGGCGATGTCGCTTGCCCGTTTCTGCAGTTCCCCAAATGTCGTTGACCAATTCATGATCATCGAAGGTGAAGTAGCTCGGGACATGGCGATGCCACTTGGCCAGTTCCACACCGCGGCTGAGATATAGTTTGTAGTTCTCCCACACACCGACAATCGTAGGCATAACATCCACAATCAAGGGATACTCGCTCAGTCCTTGAACCAAACGCCAGGCTTCAGGCGAATAGATGCGCTGCTCTTCGTACAGCCAGTCTCCGTTCATGATATGGAAGTGGACTTTGTCAGCCCAATCCTGATTCAAATGTTCGTAAGTTGTCGCACGATGGCCACCACCGTGCAGCGGATTTTGATTCGCGCACGAGCCGATCTGAAAGCGAAAATTAAACAGGCCTTTGGGGTTGTGCTCGTTATTCCGAGAGAGCTCTTGGCTCGGTAATGTGCGGAACGAGCCAGGCAAGCCATGTGGTCGCCCATCCACCGCGATCTGGTAGTAATAACGGGTGTCAGGTGTTAGGTCACCAAGTTTGACAGTACCCGTGTTGTCGTGATCGATCGCAGTTACTCCAGCAGAACTAACCTGATCGAGTCGTTCAGGATGCTGGCCATAGCGCACCGTGAACTCACCAGGATCGGAAGTGCGTCCCCAAACAACCATCGAAGTTGAGGTTGGTTGGCTAAGCATGGGACCGTGAGTCAACGAAATGGGATCTCGACCGGGAGCCTGCGCACAGGAGTCTTTGAGACACAACCCACAAGCCCACATCAAGCAGGCCACGTGACCCAAGAAGATTCGATTGCGTCGAAAGGTATTAGAAAACGCTGCAGGCATTGTTCGGCTTTCGTTTCGATTGTTGGTGACGGCCATGTACAGGATTTCGAACGGTGTGAAACTCGCCAGAGTCCCCTTGCAGGCCGCCGATGCGGGAACTCTGGCGAGTTCCACTACGAATGAAATGCGGGAACTCTGGCGAGTTCCACTACGAATGAAATGCGGGAACTCTGACGAGTTCCACTACCAATGAAATGCGGGAACTCTGACGAGTTCCACTACCAATGAAGTGCGGGAACTCTGGCGAGTTCCACTACGAAAGAGATTGATCACGTTGCCGAGGCGAGGTGCGTTATTCGCCTATCACACCGATTTCTGCCGCTGATGCGAATGGCTGCTGGCTATGGGCAGAGTGGGCTCGCAGCATAATGTAGCGGCCTTGGGTGGCTGGGCACTGGACGACTTGCGGTTCTTTTTGCCTGGCCAGCTTCGTTTTGATAACCGGCTCGCCAAAGGCATCTGGCGACTGGCTGATACAGAACTCGATGTCTTTGATCGCGCCGTTCCAGCCTGAGTCTTGACGAGCCAGGTAGACGAAGCCGCGAATCGTACGTTCGGCTCCTAAATCAATGATCAGTTCGTGGGGCGGTGTGGCTACTTTGCCAGCGAACCGAGTGT
>JADLDX010000153.1 GCA_020846515.1 Pirellulaceae bacterium | reverse complement strand
TCATCGTCACCTGCTTGACTGCCTTCCATCCAGTAGACGATTAGATCGCGGACATCATCAGATGTACCGACGATGGCCGTGGCAATGTTGTGACAACGGCAGATGTAAGCCATCGCAGCGGTCAAAAACTGCTGCAGCAAAGCAGGTGGGCGTACGCGTTTGGAGACGCGTTGGCCTGGCCACGCTGGCTCTGGCGCCACTTGGCCTTCGTTGACGCAAGCCGCCAGTTCGGGCAGCAATCGCTGCATGCCTGCGTGATGCAGACCTCGAATCGTGGCAATTTTTGCCGGGTCAGTCCAAGATCGTTTGGCTATTTCCAGTAGCAGGTCATCGCGCAGAACCCGGCGAGCCGGCATGTTGCGCTGCTCGGCGCGCGACTCGCGCCAGCGCCACAGCTCACGTACAATCGCCAATTGTCGACCGCGCATCGACTGGACACCACCGATGCGATGCCATGCCTCACGCTGCTGACTTTCGATCAAAGCCGTTTGCCGCCGGACCATCTCCTCGGAAAACCAACCGAGACGTTTTTCTTTCTCGAGCGTCAACTCAAGTTTCTTGTAGAGCTGCGGCAGGTGCAAAACGTCCAGTGCCGCGTAATCCAGTTGAGAAGTGCTCAATGGTCGAGCTCGCCAGTCGGTCCGGGTTTCGCCCTTTTCGAGCACTTTACCCAAGACGCGATTGAGAAGATTCCCGTACGAAGCTGGGTACTCGCCGCCCAGGATGCCAACGGCTAGTTGAATGTCAAACAAACCTGGCATCGTTCTGCCGGTCGCCCGATAGACGAACAGAGTTTCTTCACGACCAGCGTGTACGATGACCTTGCGCGCGGGATCAATCAGCAGCTCCCAAAAGGAATCGAGCTGCTTGACCGCTTTGGGATCAATCAGGAAGATTTGATTGGCGGTTGATATTTGCAGCAGGCACAAGTCGGGTCGATAACTGTCTTCGGCCACAAACTCCGTATCGAAACCGATAATCGGTGACGTGGAGATGGCCTCATACAATTCGTCCAACTGCGGCGACTGCTCAACCAGTTTGTAGGTAACGCGTTTCAAGATGCTGTAATCAAGTGGATCGCTTCGTGTCTAAGCTTTCATTAAACTCGGCTTTCGTGCCCCTGCCAAGTTGCTGTGCGCTGCCCTGAGACCCAACCCAAGAAAAAAAGTCGCGATCTATGCCCTTAGTCTCTACCTATCGCGCCCCACTTACCACCCGACAGTTGCTGGTAAGCGTGCAGAACAGTGCGGAAGCGATCATGGCACACAAGGCTGGCGTGCCCTGGATCGACTTGAAAAATCCCCAGCTCGGTTCTCTCGGCCGACCTTCCAATGAAACGAGCCAGAAATTTTTTGACACGCTGACCGCGCTGCCCAATCAGCCGCATTTCAGTGTGGCCCTGGGAGAACTGGAAGATGGCCAGACACTCGCCGAGGAGGCCTCTCTACTACTATCCCTGTTTCCTATCGCAAAAATCGGCCTCGCCCAGCAGGCAGATTCCCTGAAACTTCAGTCCGTTTTGAGCCAGCTAATGGCTCGAATCGACATTATGCATGCCCGGTCCACGCAGGCGGCCATGGCTGGTTCAGGTGCTCTCACCGAAAAAGTGGCCATGCGAGGCGCATCGCACAGTGACACATCGCACAGTGACACATCGCACAGTGACACATCGCACAGTGACACATCGCATAGTGACACATCGCATAGTGATACATCGCACAGTAGTGCGAACAAGGCTGAGAGTGCAGCCGGAACTGAAGGATCAGAGCCGCTCGCGGAGTTGGCTGATCACCAGGTAGCGCCCGCGGCAAAAATTGTTTTGGCGATTTATGCCGACTGGCAAAATGTTTCAGCTCCGCCACCTGGCGACGTCATGGAACTGGCTCGTCAGTACCGCTGTCCCTACGTGTTGGTGGACACCTGCCGCAAGCAGGGACAGGGGCTCTTTCACTATATGAGCCCAAGGGAGTTAATCGAACTGCGCGAGCAAGCCGCCAGTTTCGGGGCCCAGTTGGTGGTGGCAGGCAGTTTGCGTGAAAGCGATTGGCCCAAGCTGGATCAGCTGGGCCCAATCATCGTTGGTGTCCGCGGAGCCGTGTGCAGTACAAGTGAGGATCGAACCAGTTCGCTCAGTCCCGAACGCATCGAACGCTGGTTAAAGTGGTCGATGTCGTTTCGTGGATCGCATTCGACTGGGGCGTCTATCACTTAATGACTGCCAGCAGGTCACCGGCTTCGACTTGAACCCCGCTCTTGACTAGCAACTGTTCAACTTTACCGTCCCGATCGGCATAAATGACTGTTTCCATTTTCATGGCTTCCAGGGCCAGGAGCTTGTCGCCTTTGCTGACCGGGTCGCCTTGAGCGATGGCGACCGCAATCACCATGCCTGGCATACTGGCCGAGACGTGCGTTGGGTCATTAGGATCGGCCCGAACGTTGCGTGCCGCGCTGGCTTCCAGCGAATTGTCGACAACTTCGATCTCGCGTGACTGACCATTCAATTCAAAAAAGACCGTTCGCGTTCCATCAGGTTTGGGTTGGCCGATGGTCAAGAACCGCACGATCAGACGCTTGCCAGTTTCGATATCGATAGCGATTTCGTCGGACACATCCGGGCCGAAGAAAAAGCAGGGTGTTGGTAAAACGCTGACATCTCCATACTTCTTGTGATGCGCCAAGAACTCTTCATAGACTTTGGGATAGAGGATGTGGGTAATGCACTGGCGATCGGTGACATCGGTACCCAGAGTTTCGGCCAGCTTTTTGCGTGTGGCCTCGAGGTCAGCCGGCGGCAGCGACTCGCCTGGTCGACCTGCCATTACAGGTGTGTCACGCAAGATGGCCTTTTGCACCTCGGGCGGGAAGCCTCCGGGTGGTTGTCCCATCATGCCGCTGAGTAAATCGATGACGGAGGCGGGAAAGGACAATTCGCGCTTGGACTTGACGATGTCGTCGGCCTGCAGGTTGTTGGAGACCAGCATCAAAGCCAAATCACCGACAGCTTTGGATGTCGGGGTTACTTTGACAATGTCGCCCAGCACGGCGTTTACGGCCGCGTAGGTGTGACAGACTTCTTGCCATCGATCGGCCAGTCCGAGCGCGCGGGCTTGTTGGTACAGGTTGGTGTATTGTCCACCGGGCATCTCATGTTCGTAGAGGTCTCCGCCAGCGGCCAGCGGTTCACTTTCAAAAGGCGAATAGAATTCGCGCACGGCTTGCCAATAGGCTGATAACTCGACCAGTACATCGGACGAAAGCGAACTTTCGCGTGGTCCGAATCGCAGGGCTTCCACGAGCGTGTTGAGATTTACTTGGGACGTACCGCCTGAAAGCGATGCCAATGCCGCATCAGCAATATCCAAATCCTCACCGGCGGCCGCGAGAATCGAAGCGGCTTGGATACCGGCAGTATCATGCGTATGAAAGTGAATCGGGATGCCAATTTCCGACTTCAAGGTTTTCACCAGCACGCGCGCCGCTTCGGGCTTGCATAGGCCAGCCATGTCCTTAATGGCCAGCATATGGGCGCCCATGTGTTCTAGCTCCTTTGCCAAATCGACATAGTACTTGAGGGTGTACTTTTGTCGTTTCGGATTCAGGATGTCGCCGGTGTAACAAATCGCGGCTTCGCAAATCGCGCCGTTTTCAACAACGGCCTCCATCGCCACCCGCATATTCTCAACCCAGTTCAGGGCATCAAACACGCGAAACAAATCGACGCCCGCATCGGCCGCTTCGCGTACAAACAAACGCACGACGTTGTCGGGATAATTCGTGTATCCAACTGCATTGCTGGCTCGCAACAACATCTGGAAGATGATATTCGGGATGCGTTCGCGCAGTTGAGTCAGTCGTTGCCAAGGGCTTTCGCGCAAGAAACGCATGGAGGTGTCAAAGGTCGCACCCCCCCACATCTCGAGCGAGAAAAACTGCGGCGCCAATCGTGCGTATGCATCTGCGACCTGCAACATATCGTATGTCCGCAGTCGAGTGGCCAAGAGCGATTGGTGCGCATCGCGCATGGTCGTATCGGTCAGCAGCAAAGACTTTTGCTCCAGCACCCACTTGGAAAACCTCTCGGGTCCAAGTTTCTTCAGGCGATCGCGTGTGCCTTCGGGCATGGGCATGCCGGGTTTGACCACCGGTAGTGGTGCGGGTTCACGACGTTTGGGCGGTGCACCACCTTGAACATGTGGATTGCCGTTGACGAGCGTATCCGCCAGGAAACTAAGGACGCGCGTGGCACGGTCACGTCGCTTTGGCAGTTCAAACAGTTGCGGCGTATTGTCGATCATCCGCGTGGTGGCCTTGCCAGCGAGCAATGTATCGTTGGTCGCCAGGCGTATCAAAAACGGGATGTTCGTTTTGACGCCGCGAATGCGAAACTCCTGCAGAGCGCGTTCCATGCGTTTGGCTGCTTCGCCCAGATTGCGACCACGCGCCGTAACTTTCACCAGCATGGAGTCGTAGAATGGGTTTACGACTGCGCCACTGAAGGCGCTGCCGGCATCTAATCGAATGCCCATTCCGCCTGCGCTTCGATAGTGCGTGATGCGTCCATAGTCTGGTCGAAACTGATTGACGGGATCTTCGGTAGTCACGCGACATTGCATGGCAAAGCCGGTGGTCTTTACATCCACCTGGTTGGGCAAGCCAACCTGCTCGTCACCGAGTCGGTGCCCCATGGCCACCAAAATTTGAGCTCGAACTAAATCGATGCCGGTGACTTCTTCGGTGACAGTGTGCTCAACCTGAATACGAGGATTGACTTCGATGAAGTAGAACTCGCCGCTCTCAGCATCCAGCAGGAACTCGACCGTGCCAGCGGCCCGATAGCCGACGTAGCGTCCGATGGCCAGGGCAGCTTCATGTAGCTTGTGGGCGACCTCAGGTTTCAAATTGGGCGCAGGTGCCAGTTCGACGACTTTTTGGTGGCGACGTTGTACCGAGCAGTCACGTTCAAAGAGATGAATCAACTGTCCGTGGTCATCACCCAGAATTTGTACTTCGATATGTCGCGCCTGACGCACTAGTTTTTCGACAAAGACTTCGTCCGAACCGAAGGCGTTGAGCGATTCGCGCTGAGCTGTCTCGAGTGCTGAGGCCAGACCGGATTCGTTTTCAACCACCCGCATACCGCGGCCGCCGCCGCCTTTGGCGGCCTTAAGCATGACGGGGTAGCCCATCGCGGCCGCGCGTTGTTTCGCTTCATCCAGCGATGTAACCGCGTGTGGGCTGCCTGGCAGAACTGGCACGCCAGCCTTTACCGCAATCTCGCGCGCCGCTACTTTGTCGCCCAGATCTTGGAGCGCTTTGACCGATGGCCCAACGAAAACAATACCGGCCGCTTCCAACGCGGCGGCAAAGGTAGGGTTTTCTGAGAGAAAGCCGTAGCCGGGGTGGACCGCATCGATCTTGTAGCGTTGGCAGATATCGACAATGGATTCAATATCCAGGTAGGACCGAATGGGTTCGCCGGGTTTCCCTATCTGGTAGGCTTCATCGGCCTTGAAACGGTGCAGGGCGAATCGGTCTTCGTGCGAGTAGATGGCTACCGTGCGAATGCCCAGTTCATGGGCGCTACGAAAGACCCGGGTGGCTATTTCACTTCGATTGGCCGCGAGAAGTTTACGTATCGGTTTCATGAAATCCGCTGTTTTGGGGTGGGAGTCTGTGGGAGTGACGGTTATTTGAACGCTGGTTGGCAAGGAAGTAAACAGTACTGGGTGAACTCGGCCGGCCTGTAAGGCGTATAACGTCCATAGCCCGATGGTTTTTGCGTAACCTCGTTCGGGGGCAGTCGACGCCGCCCGCGGTTTCGAGCAAAATAGTCCAGTTCACATCTTCCGTCTTCTCTTGCCGAGCTGCTTCAATCGCTATGGATTTGCTACTGAATCATTCTGCGTTTCCTGGAACCATGCTTTCGACTAACATGTTTCCCGGCATCTTGGCACAGTCCAGCGCCGAGTTCTACTTGGTGAAGTGGGCCAGCCCGTTTTTTTTGGTGGGCTGCGGCGTTCTGGCCGGCTTGATCCTGCTAGCCATTTTTCTCGTAATCGCAAAAGTGCTGTCTCGAATTCAGCCTTGGGAGAGTTTGTCCCGATCACCTGCCGGCCATTTGGTGGCTGCGGTGCTGACGGCACTGGTTGCCGGTTTCACCGTGTGGGTCATGAATCCTCGCGCGTTCGATGGTCGGGAGTCGAACCTGGAACGTGGCTTGATCTATCTGGCCGTCGTGATGCTCAGCGCAATCGTTGGCTGGGCTTTTGTCTTTTGTGCGGGTCGCAAATCGGCTGATACGCTGGTGTCCACGCTAACCGAAGGCGCCTCAATGGTCTTGGGAATCGTGGCCTTGATCGTTATGGTGATCGGCTTGCTGTCAGGGTTCTTGTTCCCGCAGCCCATGGCCGCGCTGACCAGCGTGCCTCGTCTGTTCGAGACCGGTACGCGTCCCTACGTAACGACGATTCCTGGCACACCCAGTACCGTCAATTTGGATGAAGCCCCATTCGTCGAAGTACCGTTGGATATCGATGCGCAATTACTGACATCGTTGGTGATTCGTTCGGATCGCAATATCACCTTGGGAGATGCGGAGAAAAGTACTCAATTCCTGGAAGCTCCGCGGCGTTTGAACGCTGGCGAAGAAATTTTGTGGTTGCGCAAAGATGGTCGAGTGCCACCTATCCCGTTAACCGGCGATCGAAAGCTGCACGTCCTGAATCGCGAAGTTGACGATGCTCAGCTGACCGTCATCGCCACGACCACCCCCGCTGTGCCTGAAGCAGCCACGTCGCTCATCACAGCGGCCATCGTTTTCCTAACCGGGTTGCTTATTTTGTTGCAACAAGCCGTAGCGCCGCGCGCATCGGCCGTGGCTTTGGCAACCATCAAAAATGAACTGGCCCAGCCGCTGTTTTTGGTGCTGTTTGTTTTGGGTTTTGCGTTGATCATGCTGTTTGAGTTCTTGTCGTTCTACACGTTGGGCGAGGACATCAAACTGCTGAAGGAATGTGGAATCGTCGTCATCATGCTCTTGGCGGCATTTCAGGGAATTTGGTCGGCTAGCAGTTCGATCAGCGAAGAAATCGAAGGCCGAACAGCGCTGACGGTGTTGAGCAAACCAATCCAACGTCGTTCGTTCGTCTTGGGCAAATTCCTCGGGATTTTCTGGGTTGTGGCCCGATTGTTTGTGATGTTGGGGGTCGTTGAGTTAGCCGCTGTGGCTTACAAACCAATTTACGAAGCCAAGGAAAACTCGCTTGAGGCTCCCATTTGGCAAGACTGCCATCGCGAAATGTCCGCGACGGTGCCCGGTTTGGTCTTGGGACTCATGCAAGCCACGTTGCTGAGCACATTCAGTGTTGCCCTGGCAACGCGCTTGCCTCAGCTGGCAAATATCGCGGTCTGCTTCGGTATGTATGTGGTAGGTCACCTGGCGACCGCCATCGTCAGCGGTGCCAATGAGGGATTCCCGATCGTAAAATTCGTGGCACAACTTGTGGCAACGATTACACCGATCCTCGAGCACTTTTCGTTGCAGGCTGCCATCGATTCGGGCAGCCCTATCCCGATGTCCCTGCTCAGTGGTACGTTGATTTACAGCATTCTATTCATCATGCTCTCGATGCTGCTGGCACTCCTCCTGTTTGAAGATCGCGACTTGGCTTAGTCGGAATTGGGGTTGGCGATTTACCGCCTGCTTGCCAGCACGGACTCGACGTTTGGTCGACGATGAATTGACATCTGGGTGGACGGTTGTTGGGGTGTGCCCCACAAGATAGTTTGGTCGCTTACGCTATACTACTGCGTCCAACTCTTGTCCCCAATTGCCGTTCGGAGTTTCGTCGTGCAGCCAGCTCAGCTCGCCCAGCAGCTTCGTGACCAGATTCGATTCCATGATCAAAAGTATTACGTTGAGGCTGCGCCGCAGATCAGCGATCTGGAATACGACCGCTTATTGGCTGAGCTTAAGTCGCTCGAGCAAGCACATCCGGAGCTGGTGACGCCGGATAGTCCCACACAGCGCGTCGGAGACCAGCCGGTAACCGATTTAGCGCAAGTGCGGCATACGGTGCCGATGTTATCGATTGATAACACGTACAACATCGAGGAACTGCAAGCCTTTCTAGCGCGGGCCCAAAAGAATCTGGGGATTCCCAAGGCCGCATGGGTCATGGAATTGAAAGTGGATGGTGTGGCTGCGGCTGTCGTATACGAGAACGGGTTGTTGAAGCGGGCGGTCACGCGCGGTAACGGCGAAGTCGGCGACGATATCACACACAATATTCGCACCATACCGGACGTTCCGCTGCGTCTGTCGGGCAATCCACCGCCGCTGTTGGAAGTACGTGGCGAAGTCTACATGAACAATAGCGAATTGGTAAAGCTGAACCTGGCGCGGGCGGCCAATAACGAGGCAGCGTTTGCCAATACACGCAACGTCACGGCCGGAACCATTCGCTTGCAGGACCCACGCATATGCGCCGAACGACACCTGCGATTTTTCTGTCACGGCGTAGGCTATTGCGAAGGCATGCACAGCGAAACGCATATGGAGTTCCTGAAGGAGCTGAACAGTTTTGGTTTGCGGTCCACGCCCAAGGTTCGTTTGTTTGAGTCAGCCGAAGATGTGGTGGCAGCTGTTGAACAGTTGGAGCAGGAACTGCACGAACTGGATTTCGAAGTGGACGGGCTGGTCTTCAAGCTCAACCGCTTTGACCTTCGCGACAAACTCGGTCGGACCAGCAAGAGTCCACGTTGGGTTGCAGCCTACAAATTCGAAAAATACGAAGCGGTGACGCGGCTGAACGAGATTCGCGTACAGGTTGGCAAGACCGGTACCATTACTCCCGTCGCCGAACTGGAACCGGTGCAATTGGCAGGAACGGTCGTGTCTCGGGCCAGTTTACATAACGCCGAAGAGATTCAGCGCAAAGACATTCGCGTTGGCGATTGGGTGGTGGTGGAGAAAGCAGGCAAGATTATTCCGCATATCGTTCGTGTTGAAAAACATCGCCGCGAGTCCGAGTCGCTCGCCTATGAGTTTCCCACGCATTGCCCAGAGTGCCAAAGCGAATTGGTCAAAGATGAAGAGGGCGTCTACATTCGCTGTCGTAACGAGATCTGCCCTGCCAAACTCCGTCAGAAGCTGCGTTTCTTTGCTAGTCGCGATGCCATGGAAATCGACGGACTGGGTGAGAAAATCATCGATCAATTGGTCGAAGGTCGACTGGTGGCCAGTTATGCCGACCTCTATCAACTAACCAAAGAACAGCTACTGACGCTGGAAGGCTTTGGCAGTCGGAAAGCAGAAAAATTGCTCGACGGTATTGCCGGAAGCAAGCAGCGGGGAGCAGCCCGGGTACTGGCTGGGATTTCAATTCGGCATGTGGGACAGCGCGTGGCTACGATCTTGGCCAAACATTTTACGTCGATCGAGAAACTGGCTGCAGCGTCGGTCGATGAGCTATCGCAGATCGACGAAATTGGTCCAACCATTGCGCAGAGTATCTACGATTTTTTCAACAGCGATTACGGCCGACAGACAATCGCTGACCTTGCCAAAATGGGCGTTAAACTCGAAGATGAGCCTGTGGCTGGGGTGACGACTCAGGCGACATCGACAACGGGTCAATTTGCAGGCAAGACCTTTGTGGTGACCGGTACGTTAACGCGATACAAGCGGGACGAAATCGAACGCTTGATTGAGAGTTTAGGTGGTCGAGCGACCAGCAGCGTGTCGGCCAGCACAAGTTATTTGGTGGCTGGTGATAAGGCGGGCAGCAAACTGGATAAGGCTCAGGCCCTGGGTGTGCCAGTGTTGAGTGAAGACGATTTTCAGAAGTTGATTGAGGTTGGGAGCTAAATGTCCGATTCCGAATTCACTCCAGGACAGTTAAAGGTCATCACCTATCCACATCCTGGCCTGCGGCATATCGCCAAACCGATCAAACGCGTGGATGCAACGCTCAAGCGGATCGCGGCTCGCATGATCGAGCTGATGTACCAACATCGAGGAGTGGGACTGGCAGCCACTCAGGTCAATTTGCCAATACGAATGTTCGTGTGGGACCCAACCGGCAATCCTGAGAAGGGGCAACCGGCCGTCTACTTGAATCCCACGATTACCCGACCTCGTAGCAATGAAGAGGCCGAAGAAGGTTGCTTGAGTATTCCCGGCGTGAATTCCAATGTTGTCCGTGCCAAGACAATTCACTTGCATGCCTTCGATATTCAAGGACGTGAAATCGATACTGATTTGAGCGGATACGAAGCCCGCATTAGGCAGCATGAGACCGACCATCTGGACGGTGTATTGTTTATCGATCGATTATCGCCAGCCCAGATTCGCGATCATGACAATGAGCTGGCCATCTTAGAAACCGAATTTCAATCGCGGCAACGCATGGGCGAATTGCCTACCGACGATCAAGTCAAAGAAGAACTTTTGGCTTGGGAACGCCGATACTGCTAATCGGCCCGGAAGGTCGGCCTCCGGGAGGTCGACGCTCCTGCGGAGACATGTTTCCGAGCCGTCCGAGCATCCACGCCCGTTGAGTCGTTCCATCGCGAACCGAGAGTGCC
>JADLDX010000152.1 GCA_020846515.1 Pirellulaceae bacterium | reverse complement strand
GGGCTACCGATGCACTGCTGAGCCTGAGCGCATTCCTGCAATCCTACTGGTATGTACCGATTGTCTTGGCCACAGCAGTTGCCTTTGCCATCAGCTACGGTCTGCAAACCGATAATGGCAAACGCATCTTCGATTTGGTTAAGATACGCATGCCGATGTTCGGCAGCATTTTCTTGAATCTGGCCGTCGCGAGATTTTGCCGAGTACTCGGAACGCTTTTGGCCAATGGTGTGCCCATTTTGAAGTCTCTGGACATTAGCAGTTCGGCCGCTGGCAATCGCATCTTGGCACAATCGATCAAAAAAGCCGGCGAGAACATCACGGCCGGTGAGAAACTGGCGACGCCCTTGGGAGCCTCGGGGCATTTTCCTAATCAAGTAGTCGAAATGATCGCCGTGGCCGAAGAGTCCAACACACTGGATAAAGTCATGGTGCAGATCGCCGATACCCTGGAGCGATCGACCTTCCGGCGATTGGACATCATGGTCAAATTGCTCGAACCGTTAATGCTGCTGCTGATGGCCGGCATAGTGTTTTTTATCGTTTTAGCTCTAATGGTACCGTTACTTACTAGCTCGAGCATGGTTTCATAGAATAGTGATGGAAGAGTATCGGAGTATCGACTGACGAACGCTTGCGAAAGAATTGTGCCTGAGCGTCAGCCCGACCTGGGTGACCAAGAAGTAACTGCTGATCACACCTACCTTTTAGTATGTTGCACGGGGAAAAGAAGATGAGAACTCGAAGTCTACGTCGTATGCATCGTAGCGCCCGCGGGCGCCGCGGCTTTACGCTGTTGGAAGTTATGTTGGTGTTGGTGATCATCGCGGCCATCGCCGGGATCGCCGTGTACAATATTGGCGGTATTCAAGGCACCGCCTTCAAGATGACCGCCTCCAATCAGATCAAGAGTTTCAAGCAAGCCCTGGAAAACTACAAGCTGTTCATTGGCAGCTATCCAGCCTCGCTCGATGCACTGCATGAGGCACCTAGCGATCTGCCCGACCCGTCGAAGTACACCCAATTGCTCAAGGATGCCATTCCCATGGATCCTTGGGGTCGGCCTTATGAGTACAAGCTCAATGGTGCTGATTTCGATTTGCGTTCCGTGGGTGCCGACGGCCAATCGGGGACCGACGACGACGTGACATAATCTCTTCGATGGTTGAGTTTGCCTAACGCACCCGAGGATTGAGAGCCCTATGTCACACCCACGCTCCGCTTACGAGCGTCCAACACGATCTCGAGCAGCCTTTACGCTGCTCGAGCTGATCTTGGTGTTGTCAATCCTGGTGGCTATCGGCGCGATCGTGGCACCTTCGGTCGGTGAAGCATTCAAGCGCCAGAAGTTACAGGCTTCCGTGGATCGACTGCGTAGCCAGTGGGACCGCGCCCGCTTGACGGCCATGAAGACGGGGCAGATTCAAGTGTTTAACTGCACGTTGGGTGAAAGCACTTTCTCGGTCACCCCGTTCATGACTGGCGACGACGTGCTCAGCGCCGGCGCTGGTGCAACCGTCATGACTTCTGTCGGTACCGTGGCCGAAACCACCAGCAGTGGCATGTTGGCCGCACCCACAGTGACCAACGATCAAACCAGCTCGCTGGAAGAGGAGATCATCTTTGTCAGTTGCGCTGTCAATGGCGACATGCGCGCCATGACGGTGGCACAGACACAAGGCGGCATGGTTGGCGTCGCGGCCATGAATCAAGCTGTAATGTTCTATCCCGATGGCAGTACGAGCACTGCGGAAGTCATCATTCAGAATCCGGCCGGCCTCCAGCGGGCCGTGCGCATGCGCGGCCTCACCGGCTCTACGCAAACATTGACGCCCGGCGAAGTCCCAGTCGTCGCCGCGCCCACCGCCGTGCCCTAACAAAATGCGGATCGGCTCCCGGCACCGTCGGCCAAGCAACTTTTGCGGTTGACCCTTTCCAAACCGACACGACACGATGCACACTTCCCGACCAACGATCCAAAACGCGATGTCAACCAGAATGACTTCACCTACGTTGACTTCAACTAGCTTGAGATCTGGCACATCATCGTCAAGGTCTCTGCCACCGCGCCGTCGAATCACCGCGATAGCGCGGCCCGGTCTATCGCTATTGGAAGTGATCCTATCGTTGGCCATCTTAGGAGTCGCTTGCACCTTTATGGCGCAGTCCATGCACTTGGCTACCAACAATGCCCTGGCGGCCCAGCGGCAAGCAGAGGCGGAAATCGCGGCTGAATCCGTGATGAGCCAGGTAGTAGCTGGTTTGATACCAATGCAACCGACCTCGACTTGGACGCCCATCGGCATCTCGGCTTCGACCTCCGATTGGTCTTACATACTCACGTCGGTCAACTGCGAAGTTGAGAACATGATTGGTATTCAAATCGATGTGCGCGACATGTCCAATCAAGACACCACCGAGCGATCTGATCTATCCGTCATCCGCTGGATCATCGATCCGGCCTTAGGCCTCGATACACCACCCACTACCGATGCCACCGGGCAAACCGATCCATCGGGCGCGGCAGGACAAACGGGCGCTGCTGCAGGAGGTCTCAATGGCAAGATGTAAACGAGCGACACTTTATTCGGGCCGCCACGTCTCGGGCTTTACGCTGCTCGAGTTGATCCTGGCGCTCTCTTTGTCTGTATTGGTGACCGCCATTATCGGTGGCCTGGTGCAGATGTATGCCAGTAACTTCACGACGCGCGGCGAAGATATTCGTCGCGTGGCCCTGGCTCGCAGTATCTTGAACATGATCGCCGAAGACCTACGCAGCACGGTGGTCAAGCAGGAGTTCGACACGAAAGTGCTCGAACAAATGTTGATGGGCCAAGGTGGAGGCGGTGCGGGTGGTGGCGGTGCGGGAGGAGGCAGTGGCGATGCGGGTGGTGCAGGTGCCGGGGGTGGTGGAAACTCTGGCGGGCAGGGTGGCGGACCAAATGGTGGACAGGCTGGCGGAACGACCAATCCAAATCAACCCCAGAATCAAGATCAAAGCACGGGTGGATTAGGTGGCGCTGGCGCGCAAACCACATCCAGAGGGCAGGGGGGTGGCGGCGCCTTTGGCGCAACGGGCGGTGGCCAGAACCCGCAAACCAGTACAGTAGCCGGCAGCAGTACTACTGGCGGCTCTAGTGCCAGCGGTACAGGGACCGACGATGCCACCGGCACTGCTGCTGACGGCACCACGAGTGTTACAGCCTTGCCACTAGGCTTATACGGCGGTGCCACCAGTCTGGCGATCGACATCAGTCGCTTACCGCGACCCGACGAGTATATCGCTCAACAAGCTTCGATCTTAAACGGCAACCTCACCGACGTGCCTGGCGACATCAAGACTGTCTCGTACTTCGTACAACTGCCCACCAACATGGGCGTCGCCGATACTCTGAACCAAGTCACTTCGACCCCAGATGCTTCCGGGCTGGTTGGAGGACTAGTGCGTCGCGCCCTCGACCGCGCGGTGATGAGCAATGCAGAGGAACTGGGACAAACCGAACAACTCAATCGCACCGGTGAATTGATTGCGCCCGAAGTTGTCGCCCTGGAGTTTATGTATTTCGATGGTATGCAGTGGCTAACAAGCTGGGATTCATCCGCACAAGGTCTGCCTTGGTTGGTCGAAATCAGCCTGGCGATGCAATCCAAGAGTGGCGAAAAAAATGGAGTGGTAGCACCTGGCATCATGATCTCT
Organism: Pirellulaceae bacterium; assembly: GCA_020846515.1. GTDB lineage: Bacteria > Planctomycetota > Planctomycetia > Pirellulales > Pirellulaceae > Aureliella. Next base: position 885 of record JADLDX010000152.1, on the reverse strand, counting down.
ACTAGGCCCATTGAAGATCGTAAGCTTTACGGGATCGAAGTCTACACGTTGACCGTAGCCATCCCGGGTGCGCAGTTGCAAGCCACGCCCAGCGCTACAGGTACTGGTGCAGATTCCGGCATGGAGGCAATGGGACTATGACGCCAACGCACATGCTGCCAACAAGCAAGACACCAAGGAATTCGATGCCAGCGAGTACAATCACCAGGAATATGCGCACGCGTCGACGTCGCCATCAGCAGCGTGGTTTTCTGCTCATCATGGTACTGCTGGTCGTGTCCATGGTCTCATTGGCCGCATTGAATTTTTCTGAGTCGATGCTGATTGCCCACGAATCATCGCGTCTAGACAGCTTGCGTTTTCAAGCCCGCAACATGGTCGAGTCCGGTATTCAAGTGGCCAGAGTCTTCGTGGCTCAACCGCCACTACTGCGCACTGAGATGGGTGGTGCTTGGGACAACGCGCAGAAGTTTCAAGCGATCAACATTGTGCCCAGCGTGGATCCCGTGTTTCGAGGCAACGTCACGTTTATGGCCCCGAGCATTGACCAGGCCGGCATGATCAACGGCCTGCGTTATGGCTTGCAAAACGAATCAGACAAACTGAACCTCAACGCGTTAGTGCAGCTGGACAAACTGGCCAGCACGCTGAGTTCGGCAGGTGCCGCCCTGGGCGCGCTGGCCGGAGATGCTTCTGCCGGCGGCGGACAAGGCGGCACAGGTGGTCAGACAGGTGGTCAAGCCGGCGGGCAAAGCGCTGGCGCACCTGGTGGACAGGCAGGGGGACAGGGGGGACAAGGCGGCGGCCTGACTGGGTTCGGCTCCGGTGGGGGCGCAGGGGCGGCCAGTTCGCTAGCCAGTGCCGCAGAAGGCTCAACCCAAAGCT
>JADLDX010000151.1 GCA_020846515.1 Pirellulaceae bacterium | reverse complement strand
CATGAAGCGTCCCCATTCCCCCGATTGGTTCGATCGCAGGCTGCGCGACACTGAGGATATAGAGTTGCTAACGGCATTGGCGGCGGCTGATGTGCTGGTTGGCTCTTGGCTCGTGGGTGAGAAGGGACCGTTACGGTCTGATCCATTTGCGGCGCTGCTATTGGTTGTCGCTCCATTGTCAGGCTTTTGCCAACTCTTGAGCGCCTCAGACCACCAACTTGAATTGCTCGCTGATTGTCCCGCACCAGGATTGGCTTTGTCGCTTCCTGGAGAATTCAGGCCTCCTGCGTTACCAACCTCACTGCCTTGACGACCAGTCGAAGCTTTGGCGTTTTCTTCCTTGAGTGTCTTCTCTACGATCCGTCTCAGTGTGCGAGCCATGCCGCTTTGTGCCAGCGACTTCTCGACATCAAACGGTTGTTCTGTAGCTGCTGGCGTGGCCGCCGGTTGCTTGGACAACTCGGTGGCCCGAAATGGTTTGGGTGCCGATCGAGGAGCGGCTGACCGAAGTGGCTCCTGGGGCTGGTTCCGCGCAGGCACTTCGTTTGGCTGGCCGATCGCATTGTTTTGCACCGGAGCACTCAGCGAGTTGTCAAACAATAACTCGTTGGCATTTTGAGCATCCGTGGGTGATGGGCTGGTCGAAGGGTCAAACGGATTGGTGATGGGCGCATCTGCGTTGGGGCCAACGTTTTGATTTGGATTGAACAGGTTTGGGTTGGGGAACTGATTCGGTAGACCGCTGGGGTTGGGCTGTGGTATCGGCGGCCTGGTTGGTCGCCAGTTGTTAGGATTGTTCGTATTGGTTTGCGGATCGCGAAGGCCACTTCGATTGTTGTTATTACTGTTGTTGCTGCCAGCTCGGGTAGACGGAGTGTTGCGGGCTGGTGAACGCGTGTTGCTGTTGCCGCTCGCTCTGGAGGATGACGAACCACGCGGACCTGTGGCGGCTTGGGATGCTCGATCGGATTGTTGCTGTTGTTGAGCACGGTCGACTTGCTTTAAGCGCTCGATCAAGTCCATGACCTCTTTAGGCATCGTACTCGGCGAGCGAGGCTGGTTGTCGAACGGCCCGCCGTTCAAAGTTCGGTCAGATGAAGGCTTCTCAGCAGCACTCGAGTCCGCTGGTGTCCTAGCACCCGGTGGGTTCACACCTGTTCGCCCTCTATTATTTGGCTGGTTGCTACCAAGCGGGCTATTACCAGGTTGGCCAGCACCAGGTTGATCATTACGCGATTGATTAGCACCAGATTGATTAGGACGCAATCTATTATTATCAGGATTGTCAGCTTGGGCGTTACCAAATGGATTGCTGTCAAGTTGATTGTAGGGTTGTCTGGTGGGGGCTGTGGGTAGATTGGGGTCTGAGCCAGGGAGGGGCAGCTTTCGCTCGCGTGCGTACTCTTCTAACAAGCGTTTGGCTTGTTGTCGCTGTTTGGGGTCGGGCAGGAGGCTATCGATCCAGCTTTTGGGGACGCTATCCAGGTTGGGCAATTCCAATTCGCCCTTATCATTGCGAAAGCTCTCGACGACTGAATCGAGCATCTGCATTTGTTCGGGGGTCAACTGCGGTGTCGGCGGCTGATCGGTTTGCCCGCCACCGGCCAATTGGCTTAGCCGCTCGAGCATACCGATCTGATCCGCTATCGAGTTCTTGTCCTTGGGGGGCGGTAGCCAACGATGGCTGGGATGATCGTTCCATGGGCTGGACATGGGCGGTTGCGCCTGGGCAGCGACCAGGCCCAGCCACAAGCAGCCGCAGATCAACAAGCACCAAGATATACGCATCATTTCCCCTTAACCCTGCTACCGTTCCATCTTTGATCGACTTGGAGCGGAATCGGCGCGAGCCGTCCGGTTCACGCCCGGTTTTCTTGCCGAGCACCGGGCAGCTTGCGCTGCACCGCTTCTATTCTTCACTGGCGCAGCCCTATTTTCCAATTTGTGCGTGCTCGTGCGCAGCAGATTGCATAAATTTGGAAGCGTCTGGCGTATTGGTGTGGCCGGCCAATGGGTCGGAGTGCATGCGTTTGGGCATCCCTAACGCATTAAAGGCGGCATAGACACTGGTCGGTGGACACGTGGTATCGATGAAACCTACCGTCACCGCCGCGCCTTGGCATTTGGCTCGTCGAGCAAAGTTTACGGCAGCAAAATACCGCGCTGCCTGCAGCGAAGCCGCATCTGGTTGACCGGCGGCATCGGTGGCGACCAGTTTGGGCCAGCCGCTGATACGGTCGACCTGGCTGCCCGTATGATCACATCCGGCCGGCACACCCGCGCAGATAAACGTGACGCGTTGATCTAAACCCGCTGCCACTAGCGCTTGGTAGCCACCTTGGCTGCTGCCGTAGACGATCAGATGCTGGCCATTCCATTCTGGCTGACTGGTCAAGAAATCGATGGCCCGCACCAATCGCAGGAACATACCTTTAAAGTAAACGTCATCGCGATTGGTGCGACCTCGCGATCGATAATCCTTTAATTCGCCATCGGCCAGCTGCTTATAGAATTCGGCTGGTCGGCCATTGGGCAGGCCGTGAGCGTTGATGTCCAATGTCAGCATGCCATTGCCATGCGTGGCCCAATTGGCGCTGCCCAGGCTCGAACTGCCCACCCCTGCCCCGTGGACAAACAGAATGGCTGGCAGGGATTTGGGTTTGGCATTCTCTGGGCGACCTAGATAACCCGAGACTGGAGCACCCAAGCAATCGACTTGGACATCGTGGACCACTACTCCCGCCACGGGAGACTTGACGGCGGTCAGTTGCGATTTTCTAGGTACGGCAGCCAAAGCAGATTTCTGGGCCGACCAGAAGTCGTCAAAGTCGTCAGGGATCGGCATACTGGGCTGGATGGCTGTTGGATCGACGGCCGCCGCCGCCAATGCGGTGGCCTTGCCCATGGTCGCCTTGAGCATTAAGAAGCCAGGCTTGGCCAACGCACCAGTCAACGTGGCTTTACCTTTGGTCAAGGTAACCGTCTGGCTGGCAGATGGCTTGAAACCATCTTCTGATAGCACGCAAACGACATTGCCCTCCGGAACTGACGCAGTGCTGGCCGCGTCACCTGCTGCTTCAGTCGTAGCTTCAATCGTGAAGACGACTGTTTCACCCACTTTATAAATCGCATCGGCCCGATCGGTCACCGCTTTGAGCTGGATGCTCGTTGGCGCCGACTTGGTGGCTTGAGCGCATGCCAGAGACGACGCACAACACCAAACGAACACACATAAGCTCCAGCGCTGCATAGCAGTTCCCTTTTCAGAAAGTAGCCACCGCTGCCAAGCGGTGGATGTCAACGATTCTTCGGTAGGTAGCCACCGCTGCCAAGCGGTGGATTTTTTCGCCAGCCGAGTCCACCGTCTGGCGACAGTGGCTACAGAGTCCACCGTCTGGCGACGGGTGGCTACGGAGTCCACCGTCTGGCGACGGGTGGCTACGCAGGTGACGGTGGCTACTCAGTCGGCCAATTCTTTGATATAGACATTCTTGAAGTACAAGTTGTCGGCTTTGCCATCTTGATTGGGATGATACTGCAATTCGATTGGTCCGCGTTTGGGAAACGGTTTGCCTTTTTCCCAGTAGTTATCCAAGGGTACTTTGTCGACAACCAACTTGCCATTGAGCTTCACGGTGACCACATCGCCGATCATCGTCACGTGAAAAGTATTCCATTGACCGGGCGGGTTGTCAGCAAAGACGAGCGGGACTTTATGTTCCAGCTTTTTATTGTTCCAGAGTGCGCCGGAACCTTTATTCTTTTCATTTTTGAATCGCACGGGATCGACCGATTCTGAGTCCCAGACTTGGATTTGCGGATTACCACGCAAGTAGATGCCTGTATCGCCTTTGGGATTTATTTTCCAATCGACCATCAGCTCAAAGTTGCCAAAGTGCTTACGGCTGGCCAGGTTGACCCCTTTGCCATCGTTGACCAACGCACCATCTTCGACCTTCCAATGCTCTTTCATTAGCCCGTTGGCTTTTTCCTGCTCCTTGCTCAACCACTCTGGCGATTCGCTCAGGCGCTTATGAATTGGGACTGCGCCTTCCCAACCCGACAGGTCCTGGCCATTGAACAGCGCGACAAAACCCTCTGGTGGCTGATTGTCCGCGGCTGACGCATAGCCTGCCAACAGAGCCAGTGTTAGTACGAGCCAAGTTTTCATTCGACGTTCCTCTTAGGTGTTTCTGACTGGATGGGTTTCCAATGCCAGCGCTGCAGTATAGATCGTTCGCTAGCCCCTTGCGAGGTCAGCAGCTCGGGGGCCAATTTTGAAAACCGCTCCTGCACTGCTAAAATAAGGCTGCAGCCGTCCCAGGCTGTAGCCCCGGCACTCCCTGACGGGGACTAACCCAGCTGCATCGCTGTCGCAGCCCGGCCAAGGAACCCTCATGCGTCCCCTCGTTTGCCTTACGTTGCTTTGCGTCCACCTGTGCATCCATCTGTGTTATTCCATCAGCCAGGTAGCGGCATTTGAGCTATTTGTCTCGCCACAAGGCAACGATGCCTGGTCAGGCACATTATCCGCACCCAATGCGGACAACTCAGATGGACCTCTGGCTACGCTCCAACAAGCTCGCGAGTTGGTCCGAGCCCAAAAACGCAAACTTGCGCGTCAGGCTGCGGCCGGCGTAGCCGCGGATAACACGATCATCATTACGCTCCGGGCGGGTGTGCATCGCTTGTCCGATACATTGCAATTGGGGGCAGCCGATTCCGGAACCGAGCAATCACCGGTGCTGTACCGTGCCTTCCCAAACGAACGTCCGGTTATTACCGGCGCGGTAGAGGTTAACGATTTTCAGCCGGATACCAAGGGCATCTATAAAGCGACCATTCCAGCCGCCATCAAAGACCCCAGCCTGATTCGCCTGGTCCTGCATCAGCAGCGTCGTTTGCCCAATGCGCGCTGGCCCAATCGCGATCCTGCGCAACCCATTGCTGGTGGCTGGGCATATGCCGACGGCCAACGCACTAGTAAACCTTCGGATACGGTTCCCGGAGAGACCGCCGAGAATCGTTCCAAGTTCATGGTACGTAAAGCGGACATTCGTCGTTGGCAGAACCCGAGCGAAGGCGAACTGTTCATCTTCACGCGCTATAACTATTGGAACGATGTGGTTGGTATTCAGTCCGTAAATCCGGCTACCGGTCAACTAGATCTGAAGAAACCTTGTTCTTATGACGTACGTCCGGGTGATCGATACTTCGTCCAAGGATTGCGGGAAGAGTTGGATGCGTCGGGTGAATGGTATGTTGATCGTCAGGCTCGCAACCTATTGATTTATACTCAAGCTGCCAATCCCAAGTTTGTCTTGGAGGTGGTTGCCCTGCCGGTGTTGATCGGTATGCGTGCCGGAGCGACCGATATTCGCTTTGAGAAACTGACCTTCGAGGGTTGTACGGGCGTGGCCATCAATGCATTGGATGCAACACGCTGCGCTTTCATCGGTTGTACGTTTCAGCATTTAGGTGACGTATCGGGCCACGGCTTGGCGTTTTATGGCGGCCAGCAAAATAAAGTGATTGGCTGCGACATCTTTGATATCGGCGGCAGCGGTATCTACTTCACGGGCGGTGATTACAAAACACTCACACCAGCCGGACACATCGCACAGAATAACCATATTCATCACACGGGTGTTATCACCAAGCATAGTGGTGGCATCTGGTTGAGCGGTGTTGGAAACTCGGCCCTAAATAACGAGATTCATGACTGCCCGCGCATGGGTGTCATGATGCCCTATGGAGACAATAATCAGCGGAACGTGGTGGAATACAATCACGTTCACCACGTCAATTTAGAGACTCAAGATAGTGGTGCCATCTACGCCAGTGGCCGCGATTGGGTCTCCGGCCGCGGGCACCTCATTCGCTACAACTACATCCACGACAGTGTGGGCTTCGGCTGGGATGGCAAAAAATGGGCCACCCCCTACTTCGCTTGGGGCATCTACTTGGACGATGCCTGCAGTAGCACGGAGATAGTAGGTAACGTCATGGTTCGCTGTTCCCGCGCCGGCCTGATGGTCCATAGCGGACGCAACAACCTGATCGCCAACAACATCTTTGTCGATAATGGCCAGCAGCAGTTGGAACTGAGTGGCTGGAAAGCGGACTATAGCTATTGGCAATCGTTGCTGGAAACAATGGATAAACGGTATCAAGAAGTCATTCAAGAACCGGCCTGGAAAGAGATGGCTGGCCTGGTACCACCCCGCGAAACAGCCAGTGCCAGTGGCGAAGTCATGGTCGATAATGTGATCGAACGCAATATAGTCAGCTACAACGGTCGTAATGTCTACTGGATGAATTCGGTGAACTTGCCTATGGATCGCGTGCGCAGCGATTACAACTTGATCTTCTCGAAAGGCCAACCCCCAGTCGCTTTTCGCAATGCAAAAATCAATTTGGCGTGGAAGGCTTGGCAGGCGCTAGGCGCCGATTCCAATTCCAAGCAAGGTGACCCACGCTTTCAAGATGCCGCCAAAGACAACTATCGTCTTGAAGAAACATCACCAGCTTTCAAACTAGGATTTAAAGCTATTCCTTTCGAAAAGATCGGCGCCTACGCAGACCCCAACCGGGCCAGTTGGCCTTTGAATGTGCCAACTAGCCGTTAGATGAACATTGCCTAGACACGTTTACAGTCCCGCAGGGACGAAAGGATTTAGCCGGCGGTGCCAACCGCCGGATTAGTGCATGCCCCGTCGCGTAGTCCCGAAGGGACGAAAGAAGTCGATGGGGCCCCTGGCATTCGACAACGCATAAATTTACTTTACGCGTAAAGTAAAATTTACTCTAGCCGAATTACCAGAGTACGGCGCAAAAGGCTGGCAGCGCGATTGGGGCCAGCGTCAGGCGTCGTTCGGGCATACCTTCGGCTAGACGCATTCTGATTGCGGCTCGGCGGAAGTCTTTTTCATTCGTAACCGAACTGCTCGCCGCCTACGCGGCGCTGGATCGACACCGGCGGTTGGCACCTAATGGCACTTACTTTAGACAATCTTTCAAAAGGACTGAAGGCTGGAACACCATTTGCGCCAGGCCAAAAGCGTTCTATCTGTTGCCT
>JADLDX010000150.1 GCA_020846515.1 Pirellulaceae bacterium | reverse complement strand
GAAGCGATCGATCACCAATTCATCATTCATTCCATTTTGAAAAGAGTGCCGGTACGTTATCCGTGCTCGGTATGTAAGGGGCAGAGCGGTCGCCTTGTGAACGGTCCCTACCACTGCGCCAGTAGCGCAGCCGATGGAAGTCTAACCTGGTTGTGTCACGAGCATGCGGTGCGCTTATCCGGCACCCCACAGACGTATCATCCTGAGCGTGTCCCGAGTTGTTCCTCCGGTAGCGGCCAGCGAGCCGATTTTTGGTGCATGGGCGTACGCTGCCAGCTGGTCGGTGGGCGTCCTTGGGGTCGGGAGCAAGTCGCCGCAGGCAATGGTCATGGCTCGCCCTATGTCTGTCGACGATGTCATCACGCTGCAACTCCTGTTTGCGCGGTGGCGCACTGCGCCCAAGTGGCCTATCAGCACTGTGAATATGTCGATCCAGAATCTATGAGACCATGCCGTCAAAAGCTTTGCTCGACTCATGGTTATAAATGGCAGATCTATGGACCGGAAAAAGAGGGGCTGAACCTGTGCCCAACGCATGCGAATTTGCGTACTTATAGCGACGAAGGCATCGTGGAACAGATGGTCTTGGGAACGGCGCTGCGACGTCGCCAGCAGGGACGAAGTCACGACGCCTTGCGTGTGCAATTGCCCACCTTGTTGACGACTCGCCATATTTTTCTTAACGTCCGACAGGTTCCCTATGATCTGATTGAGCTGCGTACGATGTTCCACGCCGTTGCCGAGCGTTGTACCGCGATCGACCTGCGTAAACGGATCAATCGATTGTTGAAACTACGCAGAGACACCTGGGATAGGGAAGCGATTAAACTACAGAAGCGTCGGAAGGATGCATTGCCCATTCTAAAACGAGTTCAAGCAGCGTATGGATCTTTGGGACTGGACGCAGTGGCCAACAGTTTGCGGTGTGCAGATATGATTCAATTGCGTAGTGGACAATACCCGTATCGATTGCTGGTTTATGTGGCACCTGGAGAGATAGCGAATTTCAAAGGCGTCGGCTGTGGAACATTGCATCGAGTAGAAAAGTTGGTGGGCGTGGAACTGTGGTTGGAGCGAGATCAACAGGGACAGCGTCGAAGGTAAGAGCGGACCAACAACGATTTGGGTCAACGGCACATAAGCTCGTGGACACGTCCAATTCGGGATTAAGGCACTAAAATTTCGAAGTAAAACGAGAGATGACGGTTCCTGGACGAGTTGGTACCATCCATGCTCGAGCACATTCCGCAGGGTTGGCGTCCACAAAATAGCCATAACATGAGATTGTCAGCAAGTTTTACAAGGATATGCGACCAATTGTGGGTCGACAAACGAAGGCTTCGGCTTCGAACCTTAGATGATTAGGGCGACCCAAGGAGAAAATAGCGCACACACCGATAGTGTGGTAGCTACTCCTGTTCACGATGAATGTGCCTTGATCCCGAATTGGACGCGTCCACGTGCTTATCACCACCTGGAGCAAAGTACCCACAATCGAGTACACAATTACGTCACCATGTTGGACCACCGAAACGTACAACTCATCGCGATAGAAAACGCGCTGCACCTGGCGGCGCCGAGAATAGGCATCGCCAAGGGACAATTGGTCGGCCATCGTGCAGCCGTGCTCAACGTTCGGCCTGACGATGCCGTACGTCAGCGCAGTGTACCCGTTGAGTTTGCCAGGTTGGAACAGCTTCGCGAAGGACAAATAGCCGTCAGTCAGGAGTTGATACAAAACCTCTTTGCCGGTGATCAACCCACCTGGAACCTCGAGCCAACCGATCTAGTCGATGCCACCAGGATCGAAGTCGAAATCCCATCGCATTTGGGGTGGAAAGAAGCTGCCAATCTGGTTCGCGACAGAATCTCTGGAAAGTTGGTGTTGGTAGATCCCGCTGCGGATTCATATGGGTTTCTGCATTTGGATCAAGAACATTTCACGACAAGAGAATTGGAACCTCGCGTGTCCAAAACCAAGCGGATCCTACGCATCACGCCACAAACCATAGTCGATCTTTATTCGCCAGCCGCCAGTCATTCGCTGGATATCGTTATCCTGGCAGATTGCAGCAATTCGATGGGCGTGCCAGACCTGCCCGTTCCTGGCGAAGGCCCAATGAGCCGGCTGATAGCGCTCAAGCTGGCCTTGCTGCAACTGCTGCAGGAACGTCAAACTGCAGATGGTATGGAATCGCGACTGGCGTTGGTGCAATTCGATACCGAGTGCCAGCAAGTCTTTCCTGCTCGCGGTATGTTGGAGTTGAGCGGGCATAGTCAGCCTGGTGTAATTGAAGAGTTTCGCCAGGCCATCGATGCGCTACGCACTTCGCCGCGCAAGACGCATATTGGTAATGCTCTCGACTACGCGGCACGACTGCTCCAAGCGCATGCAGCTCCTGACAGCACCAAAGTTATCGTGTTGGTTTCTGATGGTAATGAGTGGAGCAAGCCCAAGCTGGACCATCGTGAATTGGGCCGAATGGTATCGGGGGTCGCCGATCCCGTATCCACGATGTCGACCATCTACCGGGAGCAGGGCGTTTATTTACTAGCTGTTGGTGTGAGCAATCACCACCTGTACGAGCAATGGCTGCGTCAAACGGGTGCGCAAGACCAGGTTTCTCTCCGCCCCGACCATCAACTATTGGAGCAGTTGACCAGAATCACGGGAGGTTCGGCAGTTGTTTCTGGCGACGCTGCTGCTTTGCGAAGTGCTTTCGCGCGGCTGAGCCATGGAATCGCGCGTCGCGTCCGTCCTAAAACCATTCCACACCCGAATATCAGCTCAGCGGAACTGAATCAAATAGTCGATTTCACGCCCGCGGTTCAAATCCAAAGGCAACTGGATGAGCAGCAGTTAAAAGAAATTAACGCTGAGTGTTATGAAATAGGCTGGAATGTGCAAGCACTTTATCGAGCCTGCGATATTCTGATCGGCCGCATCGATCCCAAGCTGTTCTTCTTTCAGAAGGGCCTGTCAAGCTCGATCTTTTGCACTACGATTGCGATACCAGTTCGCGATGTCTACCAATTTGAATCCTTTGTCACGAAAATTTGCGCTGGGTCGTTTGAAAATGTACCCTCGAGCATCAGTGCCGAGAATCCGCGCGCAGATTCTTCGACACCTTCGAAATTCAGCGATGTGTCGCGCATCCTTAACTCAGAAGAAGTCAGGACAATCAAGTTATTGCGACACAACGCTTGTCATAACAAGTCGCTCGACAAGAGGGAACAGGCTAAGATCAAACAATTTCGCATGCAGCATCTCGGCTTCTCAGAGCTATTTGATAGTGATGCGGTTGCATGGGCAACTCTGCAATTAGCTGTGTTACGGTCGTTGCGCGAGATTTTTCAAATGTTGGTCGATGCGCTCACGAAGTTGGACCATCAGAGGAAAGAAGATCAGCTTCCTAAGGTGTCATCCGACACGTCGCCCAGTGCGAGCCCGTTGCAGGCACTGGGTTTTCAGACAGAATGACCAAGAAGTCCGGTTGTTCGCTGAGAGAACAGAGTAAAAACCGGACGGCTTGCGCCGATTCCGGTTCAAGTCGATCAAAAATGGAACGGTATTGACCTAAATCTCGAATCGCACGCGTCCACGTGCTTATGCGTCTTATCTGTTGGCAAGCAGGTTGACTGGGCCATGCCATGCAGGACTCATTTTTCGGAACAAACTGGCCAGGGCGCGGTCGCCTTGAATCGGCGGAAACGCGGCCGTTTGACTGCTTTCCTTGCCGCGATGCACCAGGATTATCTTGATGGCGGATGGCGCTTGGCCCTCGTAGAGATTGAGCCAAAAAATCAGGTCGGCCATATTGTCATGTTTAATGACAGCGACCTCCCAGTTGTCGCGATTGGCATCGCTGAGCGAACCAGGCCGCCGGACATCACGCAGTAGTCGACCAAAATCAGTGTTCATGTTGGTGAAGTTCAATTCGCCTGGTTGGCCCTTAACCGACAGTCTGATGTCAACATCCGTAAGTGGGTCGTCCGAGGTCCAGTTGATGGCAATCGCCGTTTGTGTTGGGTCGCGTCTGGCTGACTCCAAGGCTGCCTGAGGATTGATATTGTCTGGGGTGGCTGGTGAGTCCGTTGGCTTGGGGACCTCGACAACCGTAGGCACTCTCAGCATCTGAGGAAAACCGTCGGGGAAGAATTCATCCGGCGTAGCTAATCCAACATCCAATGACGGTTGCATGGCGCTGGCGACGGTTCTGCCAAAGAATGACAATTGACCGCCGAGCGATTTGGCGAAAAGCAACGTGTAGAATCGAGTCAATGCGTCGTGATGAAGTTGATCGACTCCGAATGCATCGTTTGCTATCCACACGACAGGGATATCGCTCGCAAGCGGCTGACGTCCCATGCGTTTCATGGGTAGCGTCGAGGTCGATGCATTGATGGTCGCATCGCTAGGATATTTGCCGCCGCGAAAGCTCCAAATTGGGTTTTCCGGATCGTGGTACACTGGATCGCCGATCAGAATAATCCGCGAAAGCAGCGGAGTCTGTTTTAGACTCCAGTACGAATCGAGCAACCGCGGTAGTCCCAATTGACACCGAAAGTCCTCCGGCACGGGACTCGTGTCGCTGAGGAACGCATTGATTTCGGGTAGCACCTTTTGTAACGCGCGCTGGCGCATGCGTTGGGCGACGGTACCTTCGCCCAATTCGAACGAAGCGATTGCAGCATGATCGGGAGTACGAATCAAGTGGATGGTCGAGCCAGCCTTTCCTCGTGCGATCAGTTGTGCAATCGCCTGACGAAGCTCCGAACGCAATTCCATCGGCAGTCCATCGGCCACGAAGAAGAAATACTCAAGTGGTTCATCAGGTAAAACCATGGCACTCTGCGCGCCAGAGGCGGAAGCAGAAGTAGACGTAGAAGTTGAATCAGGAGTTGAACTTGAAGCTGCATGGAGTCCAGCTTCGACGATCGGTGGATCCGCCTGGTGAACGGGTGATTGACAACCAACTGATGCGGCCAGGCAAATGGCTGTGACAGCCGAAGCGGACCATGCTAGGAGGAGAGAAAGGTAATTCTTCATGGGGACGGGGATTCCTAAAAGATCGTGAAAGGGAAACAGGTCTGTGAGAATCGTTCTGAGGACGGTTGAGCACGTAGCCAATATTGATTGCGGTTTAAGACACATAGAGCACAAGCACATGTGCTTAGCGCTGCACTCCAGCCATCAAATGCTGGAGATCCACCAGTCGCCGCTGGGACCAGTACTGTTTGCCATCGTGTCCCGGTCGAGTGAAATCAAGCTGGATTTCGCGGGAGTGAAATGAGGGCCATTCGATGACCTGCAATCGGACTGAAACGTCGTGATGGGTGCGGACTAAATGAACCGTGGCATGAGTCGTACTTGGTGAAACGACCATTCCCCATTCCGTGGTTTCCAGTTCGCCCGAACCGGACTGCCGCGGATGGTTATGTTGAACGTACTGTGGTCCTTTTAGGTCGACTTCTGCATGGGGACACTCGCTTGTCCAAACAATACGCACCAACAGTGCACGTGGATGCGCTTGCAGTCTTTCCAGTCTTTCCAGGACAGACTGTCTGAAGGCATCAGGCCATTGGTCAAGCACCGAGCCTGCGCGGGATGGCGCGGGCGCCGCAGGATAAAAACCTTCGCCGATGGGATTGATTGAACCCGATCCTCCTGAAGGCTCAGGGTCGGCGGCTGAATCCGGTGTTTTCTCTGGCATAACATAGGTGGCCAACGGACTCGGTTCAGGCATATCCGCCTCAAAGGCCTGTACCACAGGCATCGACTCTCTCACCTGTGGCGTCCCATCCGTCGGCGATTGAGTTGCGGATGATGGTTGGGCAGTGGGAGAGTGCGAGTCTGCTGGTGGCTGCGAGCCTGTTGGTGGCTGCGTGTCCGTGGGTGGTGCTTCGCTCACAGAACTGTCAGGAAGCGACTGCGATGGCGATGGTGATTGCAAAGGTGACAGTGCAGGGGGCGTCGTCGATGCCTGTGAGGGTGAATGCGCGGGCGGTTCCACTGGTGGTGTAACTGGTGGTGTAACTGGTGGTGTAACTGGTGGTGTAACTGGTGGTGTAACTGGTGGTGTAACTGGTGGTGTAACTGGTGAAGTAGAAGGTGAAGTAGAAGGTGAAGTAGAAGGTGAAGTAGAAGGTGAAGTAGAAG
>JADLDX010000149.1 GCA_020846515.1 Pirellulaceae bacterium | reverse complement strand
TCATTCTCAATTCTTTTGCCCTATTATTAAGCGAGTCTGTAGATGCGTTTCTGCTTGAGAGGATTGATGCTGGTTGGCCTGATCGGTGTGGTTTCGCTTAACCTGGTGGGCTGTGGCACGGGTTCGGGTCCCATTCCGGTGAAGGGCAAAGTGCTGTTGGACGGCAAGCCGCTGCCGGATGCTTCGATATCGTTTGTGCCCCAGCAGGAAGGTCGGCAAGCGACAGGGACGACCGATGCGGAAGGTCAGTTCGTACTCTCTACGATCGACCCGCGCGACGGCGCTATGCCTGGCAAATACAAGGTGACCATATCGCAGAACCTGCCGGTCGAAGAGACGCCGACAGGCCTTAGCGCCGATGAAGCCATGTTGGCTGCTGCCAAAGCCGCAGCCAAACCCAAGGCCAAATCGTCCGGGCCTCAGTTACCTGAAGACTACACGCGGCTGGATCGCACACCGCTCAGCCAAGAGATTCCAGCCGCCGGCGATGTTGTCTTTGATATCAAGAGCAAGTGAGACACCTGGACCATCCAGGCATCTCAGGCACTCATTCGAACCCAGTCGCTCGGAGCAGGCACCTGCCGCTGAGCGACTGCGGCTTAATCACGATCACGACAAGTCTGTAGTTCGAGTCGCAGTTTGTTTCCTGCACGTCTTACTTGGGCAGCTCTAGCTTTCCAAACATGTGACCACCTTTGTCATCGTGCTGCCAGGTGCCTGCGTACCGGTCGCCCTGAAACAAGACGCGAGCGGAGAAGGTACCCAGCCCTGGAATCGTGACCTTGTCCAGCGTAATCACTGGTGTAGTACCAGCCCATTTGACTTCGACGGGCACGGGAAAAAGTGCATCTTTGTCACCATACTTGATCCGTGCCGTAATCGCCCACTCGTCACCATCGGGCAATTTCTCGGCCTTTTCAATCTCGTACGTTTCGGCGCTCAGTTTATCCATCGGCCGGCCATCGACGGTGAACATGCCGGTCAACTTGGCACCAGTCATCAACTTCTTGAACTTATCCAGCAAGGCTTGATTGGCAGGCGAATCGGCGACCAAAAGTGTCTTGTCCGTTGAGACACGTTTGGGCTGATCGCCAGCTTTGGGCGTTTGAGCCAGAGCGGGTGAAACCAGAAGAGCGATGGACAACATCGTTAGCAGATAACGCATGATTGACAGCCTTACTGTGGTTAATGGTGGAGTGAGAAATGCAACCGCTCAACATAAAGCGGATGGCGTCGGCTAGGCCAGCCGAGCCAAGCGTCACGTTTAGTTATAATAGTGCATCCGTCCGTCACACGCACTGCATGAAATCCTATGTCTGTTGCCAACTTTCCTCGATGTTTGATGTTGATCGGCCTCTGCCTGTCTGCGTTGCCTTGCGCCGGCGCGTCGGATCAGGACATCCGCGTGTTTCTACAACAACAGTGTGTACGCTGCCACGGCGCCGAATTGGCCGAACATGGTCTGCGGCTGGACCAGTTGGGAACGGACCTGAGCGACAACGCTACGCGCACCGCTTGGCACGCGGTGGCTCGACGCATTCGCGACGGTGAGATGCCACCGCCATCGGAAGAGCAACCTTCCGCGGCGCAAACAAAAGCGATCCTCTCGGAGCTGTTAGCCAAGTTCGAAGCGTCGGCACATCAGCGGCGCGCTCTGGGGCGCACCGTACTGCGACGCCTGAATCGCGTGGAGTACGAGAACACTGTCCGAGAATTGTTTAACGTTGAAGCCTCCGTTAAGGACCTGCTACCCGAAGACGCGGTGGCGCATGGGTTCGACAACATTGGCAGCGCCTTAAATGTTTCGCCAGTTCTCATCGAACGTTACCTCGACGCGGCGGATGCCGTGCTTACGGCCGCTGTCGCGCCGGTCCATCAGTTAGACAGCCAAACACAGCGTTATGACCTGTTCGATTCGTTACCGAAATGGTTTCTGGCGGGTGCCTGGCGACAAGACTCCGGTGTCATCTTGTTTCGCAATAGCTCGGAGTCGGCTTCCGATTTGCGACAGTTTAAAGCCCCAGCGCCGGGTCGCTATCGCTTTCGTGTCGCAGCGACCGCACATAACTCGGAGACACCGCTACCAATGGCCGCGCTGGTGGGTAACTTCGTAGTCAGCGGTAATCCAGTCCGACACTTGGGATACTTTGATGTACCACCTGCACCCAACACTACGGACCAGTTACCGGTCATCGAGTTTGAAGCGCGCCTGTTAGCCAAAAATGATACCGTCAAGATCGCTCCTGTTTCTTTGCCGTTTGTGTATCTCAAGCAGGAGACGATGCCGGAGTATCCAGGGCCTGGACTACATGTGCACTGGATCGAAGTCGAAGGACCTTTGCCCGAAGCCTGGCCCACTGAGAGTTACCGGCGAGTCTACGGAGAGGTCGATCCTAAACAGGGCACGCTGGCCGACGCTGACACCTTATTGCGACAGTTCTTGCCAAAAGCTTTTCGTCGACCTATCGAAGCTGGCGAGGTAGAGCCCTTTGTTGAATTGGTCAATCAATCGCTACAGAACGACTTGCCGTTTGATACAGCGCTGCGCATCGGTCTAAAGGCCGTGTTAACATCGCCGAAGTTTCTGTACCTGCGCGAGCCGGCTGGAAAGCTGGATGACTATGCATTGGCCAGTCGACTGGCCTACTTTTTGTGGAGTAGCCTGCCCGATGAAACCTTGCTCGATTTGGCTGGCCAGCAAAAGCTGCACGAACCGGCAGTGCTACATGAACAAGTCGAGCGCTTGTTGATGGATCCGAAAGCCCGAGCATTCACAGAGAATTTTGCTGGGCAATGGCTGAGTTTGAGGGAAATACTTGCGACCACACCCGACAAAACGCTCTATCCCGAATACGATGAATTGTTGCAGTGGTCATCGCTGCGTGAGACCGAAGCGTTCTTTAATGAACTGCTGCGTCATGACTTGAGCGTGACGCATTTTGTCGACTCTGATTTTGCCATGCTCAATGGGCGCCTGGCCAAGCACTACCAGATCGCTGATGTGCATGGCGTGGCCATTCGCAAGGTGCCGATCCAACCGACGGATCATCGCGGCGGTGTGTTGACCCAGGCAAGTATCTTGAAGGTGACTGCCAACGGCACCAATACGTCACCGGTATTACGTGGCACTTGGGTACTGGACCGCATCCTGGGACAGACCGTACCGCCACCACCACCGAACGTACCGGCCGTGGAACCGGATATTCGTGGCGCCTCGACCATCCGCGAGCAACTGGCCAAACATCGCGCTACCGAAGCCTGTAATGGTTGCCATGCTCGTATCGATCCGCCCGGTTTCGCGCTAGAGAACTATGATGTCATCGGCGGTTGGCGCGAGCGTTATCGCGTGGTGGCCGAGCGCAAGCAATGGGTCAACAATCGTGTGGGACCTTTGGCCAAATATTTGGCGGCTTACCAATACGGAGAAGGTCCGCAGATCATTTCAGGCGATAGATTACCCGACGGTCGCGAGTTCACCGATATCAACCAGTTCAAAAAGTTGCTGCTAGCCAACCCCGAGAGAATTGCGCGCACCGTAGCCTCCAAGTTGGTAACTTATGCGACGGGTCAAAGTGTTTCGATGGATGACGAAGCAGCCATCAAACGCATCATCCAGCAGACTGAACCAGGCGGTTATGGACTGAGGTCACTGGTGCACGCTGTGGTCGGCAGTGATTTATTTTTGTGGAAGTAATCAGCCGGCGTGGACTTGCGTCAGCTCGGTCATAAGGGATCCTTGATCATGCAATCATCGAAACGATTCAGTCGGCGTCATCTGCTGCGTGGTGCCTGCGTTAGCTTGGCATTACCGATGCTGGAATCGATGAGTCGCGGTACTGCGCTGGGCGCTTCGGACGTGGCTCCGCCCAAGCGAATGATCTGTATCAACACGACGCTGGGTTTGCACACACCCAATCTATTTCCAGCTGAATCTGGACGCGATTACAAGCTGACACCTTACTTGGAAGCTATTGGTGAGTTCCGCCAAGACTTTACGATCTTTTCGGGCTTGTCGCATCCGGAAGTCGATGGGGGCCATCCGGCCGAGTTATGTTACTTGACATCGGCGCCGCATCCTCGAGCCGACAATTTCAAGAACACCATTTCGCTGGATCAATATGCCATCGAACGTTTGGTACCCGATACGCGATTTGGCGCCCTGGTGTTGGCTTCCTCGAGTAGTCGCGGTTTGTCGTTCACGCGTAGTGGTGTGCCGATACCGGCCGAGGAACGTCCATCACGTGTCTTCAAGAGTATGTTTGTCGATGGATCGCCCAAAGAGATCGAAGCTCAGATGCAGCGTCTCAAGCAGGGCCAGAGCATCATGGATACCGTGCTGGAGCAGGCCCAAGACTTCGAGCGCAGTTTGGGCTACAACGATCGTCAGAAGCTGGACGAGTACTTCGGTTCGGTGCGCGAAGTTGAACAACGACTAATGAAATCGCAGGACTGGGCACGTCGTCCGAAGCCAACCGTGGCTGGTAAACCGCCCACCGACATCAATAGCTCAGTCGAAGTTCCAGCTCGAGTTCGCTTGATGATCGACTTGATGCATTTGGCTTTGCAAACCGATTCCACGCGGTTCATCACCTTTGCGCTCAATGGCTTAAACGCTGTCCCGGTGATACCGGGAGTGACTCAAGATTGGCATAACCTCTCGCACCACGGCCAGGATCCTGCCAAGCTGGCTGAGTTGCGTGTGATTGAACTGGAGCAAATGCGATTGTTTGGTGAATTGCTCCGCAAGTTAAAAAACACGGCTGAAGGTGCTGGCACACTACTAGACCAAACGATCGTCATGTTCGGCAGCAACCTGGGCAACGCCAGCAGTCACGACAACAAGAATTTGCCTATCCTTGTTGCCGGAGGTGGATTCGATCATGGTCAGCATTTGGCGTTTGACCCCAAGAAACATCCGCCGCTGAGCAATTTATATGTCCAATTTCTGCAGCAATTGGGAGCCGATGTGGACGCATTTGGTTCCAGTAACGGAACGATTCCTGGGTTTGTAACCAGTCGTTCAGCGGCCAAATCCCGCTGAACGAACGTCAAGACGTTTCAACGGAAGCTTCTTAGTCTTCCACGGGAGCGACTTCACCGCCGGCACCTGAACCGAGGGCTCGCCAGGTATCCAGAGCGATCGAGTTCGAGAAGAATCGCACCGAGCCGTCGACCAAAGCGACTTGGACGCCGCCCACATGTCGGCTTCGAGCGGCATGCGTCTCTGCACCGGTGGTCACGACGTTGCCGCTCGCTGCGGCGCGGACGACGCACGGTGGGTTCAATGGAATACGGGCGGTCCCAGTGGCGCAGCTTTGCTCGACGACATCGGGTTGGGAAGTGTTAGGGGGCAACAAGGTTTCGAAGTGTGCGCCGCCTCCCCACCAGGCGAAACCGCTCAAATCGCCGCCACGACCTTGTAAACATTCCGAAAACGCCAGCGTGTTGGAAGTACCGTCGGTCATTTCCGACAGTTTGACACGAAACTTCAGTTGATTGATATTCGTATGGATCCAGCTGTAGTAGTTAGCCCAGCCACCGGTGTTGGGACCGATGTATTCGATGAACGGTGCACCACCCCAGACATTAGGGGCACCTGAGCTCGTGACACCATAAGGCGAAAGCCGACCGCGTGTCGTATTGCCATAGTTGGCCACGTAGTTGTGGAACGTCACACCCGAGATAATGTTGGGCGCGGCCGTGTTGGTATCACTGGGGCAGGAGTAAGCGGACAGTTGCCTGGTGGTTACCTGAAGGTTTGGTGTACTACCATAGCGGAGGCCGCCGGTTCGGAAGCTCTCCACACCGCCAAAGTTCTGATACAGGTTTCGCAAAGCCGTTTGTTCGATATACGGCAGCAAGCCAACTAGCCAGGTGCCATGGACTCCGTGCCAGCTACCAGCGGGGAAGGTCTCTTTATTGCTATCCATATAGTTGTGCGTGGCCAAAGCAATCTGCTTGAGATTGTTTGAGCACTGCATGCGCCGAGCTGCTTCTCGAGCCGACTGGACGGCGGGCAAGAGCAGACCGACTAAGATTCCGATGATGGCTATGACCACCAGCAATTCGACTAGGGTAAACCCCAAACGCGTGCGTCTCATGAACTGACTCCAATCAAGAAAAAAAGGAAGACCTTAAAGAACGCAAAAAGATATCGAGCAAGTGCGTGCAAGCACAAACCTCGGCAACTCCTCAAGAAAGATGTAATCAGGGCTGACGAATACTTTTGGCAGCTACAGGCGCAGGGCCGTTCAGTTCAAAACGACTGGACGGGAGAGGCCCACGGCGATTGATGATTTAGATATCGCATGAGTCGCAATCGACTCGATGTTTGCAACTGGCGCTTGACTTAACAGGCGTTTACTTGTCTTTGCTGGAGATTGGAAAGTCGAAGACGAACGGACCGTCGTCGGTCACTTCGATTTCTTTTTGACTTTTGGCATTCCAACTGGCTGGGACCAACTCTTTTTTGGGCGGCATGATTTCATCGCCGGGCATTTTGCCAGCGCCAACTTCAAAATTCTTGCCGTCGTCGCCGGTGATCCGCACGCGATACTTACCCGGTGGCAAACCGTCGGCTTTGGCGATGGCGTACTTGCCTTCTGAGATGACGGCTCCGCCGCCGATGCCGCCCTCGAACAAAGGTTCGAAGTTCACCGAACCGTTGGGAACTGGGGCTCCGTCGACCGTGACCGCACCGGAGAGCGGTTTGCGATTGAGTCCATCACCGCCGCCACAGCCCGACGAGAACGATAGGCCGATTGTCAGTAGGCCGAGTCCTAGTGCACCCAGTGTACGCAAGAATAGTCGTCGGCTACCACTGGCGTGGCCAACAGGTAGATTCGATATCGCGAACCGTTTCATACACCCCCCGTTACTCAAGAAAACGTCCACCGCCTTGACCGGAGAAAGACTAAACGTCCGCAATATAGCCAAATCTATCCCGCCACTGCAATAAAAATCTCACGATATTCATGGGGCCCCAGCCAGGAATCGTAAGCGGGGCGTAGTAGCGGGGCGTCAGCATTTTCTGTCAAACTGGGCTATCGCAATTGTCGAAACTCACTACAATCGTCGGCTTGAGCGGCCAACTGGTACCAAGCGGTTGGCTCCAGAAGAGTTAGAAAACTTGCACGAGCGGGGACTCTAACAATTTTGGAAATTTTGCCTTGGCATTCTTCCTAGCCAGGAGATTGGTGAGCCAATTGGGGGACCGGGTGACCGGAAAACCAGAGGGCTGCACGGTCGCCTGTACTGGCATGGAGATCTGAACGGTGAGCGAATCTGAAAAGACAGCGGCCACGCCTGGTCCGGTGACTCCTGGTCCCATGGACTGGTATATCTTGAAGGTGGCCTTCAATCGCGAAGATAGCATTCGCGACGCGCTTGAAAAGCGCATCAAGCTGCACGGCATGGAGTCGAGCTTCGGCGAGATCATGATTCCCACTGAAGACGTGGTGACCTTTACGCGCAATGGTACGCGACGGGTGATGAAGCGCAAGCTTTACCCGGGTTACCTGATGATCTACATGTCGGTCAACGACGACTCGTGGTTCCTAGTCCGCGAAACGCCTGGCGTAGGCGACTTCACTGGCTCTGGCGGCAAGCCGACTCCGATGGATCCGCACGATGTCGAGCGGATCATCAAGTCGGTCCGGCCCGATGAGGAGGGCGAGCAGTCGCTCAAGACGGCCATTCCATTCAAAGTGGGCGACCGGGTTCGCGTCAAAGAAGGCTACTTCCAGAATCTGGAAGGTGACGTGGAAAAAGTCGACGAGGCCAACGGACAAGTCACAGTCATGATCAGCATCTTTGGACGGTCGACACCGGTGGAACTGAACCACTGGCAAGTCGAAGCCGTCTAACGGGCCTAGATGCCGTTGATTTGGTCAGACGAGCAAAGTTCGCAGGACCAATATCAATTGCTTCGAAGCCTGACCTACGAAATCCCTGCCGATAGCATTCAAGCACCAAATAAGAAATTGATTCGCCTACCAGTGGAGTAACACGCGTCTATGGCCAAACAGATGACAGGACAAGCGAAGTTCCAGGTGCCCGGGGGTCAAGCCACCCCCGCGCCGCCTGTGGGTACTTCGCTCGGTAAATACGGTATTAACCTAGGTCAATTCGTTTCGCAGTTCAATGAACGTACTCGCGAATACAACGGTACCCCGATTCCCGTCATCGTGACGGTATACTCGGACCGTAGTTTTGAATTTGTAACCAAGAGTCCGCCAGCCGCTTCGCTACTCAAGCAAGCTGCCGGCATTGCTTCTGGTTCTGGCGTCCCGAACAAAACGAAGGTTGGCAAGGTCACTAAGGCGCAGATCGAAGACATCTGCCGCAAGAAGATGGCCGACCTGAATGCCCGCGACCTGCCGCACGCCATGCGCATGATCGAAGGTACCGCACGCAGCATGGGCATCGAGGTGGAGGGTTAGTCAAGCTATGGTAAAACCATCAAAAGCCATGAAATCAATGCTCGCCAAGGCTCCCACGGACAAAGTGCCGATGCCTTTGGCGGATGCCATTAAAATTCTCAAGCAATTCCCAGCGCGGAAGTTCGACCAGAGCGTCGAGATCCACATTCGCTTGGGCATTGACCCTTCGCAAGCCGACCAACTCGTTCGCGGTTCGGTTGTCTTGCCACACGGTATCGGTCGCTCGCAGCGTGTTGTGGTGTTCGCCAAGGGCGATCTAGCCACAGCAGCCACGGAGGCTGGTGCCGACGCAGTGGGCCAAGAAGACCTGGCCAAGAAGATCAAAGAAGGCTGGTCCGACTTTGACGTGTGTATCG
>JADLDX010000148.1 GCA_020846515.1 Pirellulaceae bacterium | reverse complement strand
ATCTGCCCTGCCAACACGAGATCCTCGACCGCTCGCTGAATCCTCATTGGCCGGCAAGGGAGCTGCGATCGCAGATCTCTCTGGCTGGTACCACCCTTTGTCCCACGGAACTCGGCTCTGATAATCTTGATGATCCGTTCGCTCAGTTGGGCATCAGTCAGCGTCACCTTAGCGACAGCAACTGACTTCGTCCGCTGGTACGGATTTCTCCTCCTCCAACTCGCCATTTCCGAATCTGAAGGCAAGCGAAATCCACATAGTCCGTCAGGTGCAATGTCTAGGATCCCCTGTTCACAGAGTCTATGAATGGACGCCTTCAGCGTCCGCAGATCGCTAATTCCAGCATTGCGTTTGAGCCGTTCGTTTGGCTTAAGAGCATGCTGCGCGATGGCTCGCAACACGCGTATGTCGTTCTTCACCTGCGGCTTTGTCAGGCCCTCCGCGTGGTAGTCAATGCTGCTGCAAAACCGGATTTGCCCAACCTGCGATGTCAGGATTTCATGGGTCCTAAAAAACCAAAGACCGGGTGGCGGTACTATACCTACAAGCTGCCAGAAGTAGCTCCCATTGCTATCGAGCAGCGTCATTCTCATTAAGCGGTTAGTGCGGCCACCACGCCGATCGGGCTCCGCCAAAGCAAAATAATAGGACGCGGGCTGGAGAAACACTAAGTGTCGATAGCTACTCACCTTTAATGCCAGGCTTGAACTGCCCGCCGGGTAGGAATCGCTATAGGACTCCTCATACTGACGTAGGTATTCAGCCTCCTCCAGCGCGTCGACGGAAATTTCACCGTCCAAGTCGAGGGTGCGTAGGCGGGTGTTCACCATTACACTGCGAAACCCGCAGCCCTCGGATCCCAACCCGGGGTCATGTAGCTCTGCGCAGCAAATCGCTCCATCCTCTGGCTTGCCATACCATTCCAAATCTGCCAATCAGAGTCGGCAAGCGACCAACACGCTACGTCCGCTCTCAGATGGCCAACCAATTGGTTCGATTCGTTTGCCGCGTTGGGAAAGGTCTGGAAAACAGCACAGTTCTTGCCGTTCAATCTACCGCTCGCAAAACCAGCGTGGACACATTTCCACAAATCGCCGCGACCGAGGATACGTTCGAAATCAGGAAGAGCACCTCTCTCTTTTTCATTTTCTGAAGATGCAAGCTGATGCGTAATCCAGACGGGGCATGCAAGTTCCCCGGCGATGTCTTGTAATGTGCTGATCGCGTTAGTGTACGCTTCGCGGCAGACTCGATGTCCGCCATCTTGCCCATCCATGTCGACCAGTGCGCTGAGGGTGTCGATCACAATGAGTGCCACTGGTGCGTGTTCGCGTGTCAGCCGCAGAATAGATCGGCCCCGGCTGCTACATCGCTCTCGCAATTTATACGTTTTGAAATACCGTTTCTCGATCTGCATGAACTCTTGTAGTCTCGCAGCCTCTTCATCGGTTAATACCCTTCCGTTTGACTTCGTCCGCAACTGAAGGACCGCCTCGCGGCTAACCATCGCACCAGCGCTTCTGAATAGTTCGGCGGCGGTTTCATTGGCTTCCAGGTTGAAATGAATGACCTTTTTCCGCATGCCGCAGTCAGACTCACGAATAGTAGTAGCTGCGGCGAGCTGCAATGCTAGGGTGGTTTTTCCCTGATTGATCGGCGCGACATGCATATAGACGTTGCCGGGTAAAAGTCCATCTGGAATCAGCCGCTCGATCATCTGGACCCTCGTTGTTACCTCTAGTGAATTCTCGGACATTGTCATTTACCTGCGTTTATTTGTTGGAAGGTTTGGCGTGTCGAGCTGCTGCGTCGAACGTCCTAGCTGAGCACCTTGGGCCATGCACCGACCCCACACTGGATAACCTACGCGTCTTGGCTTGTAGGCTTAGCATTGCGCGCTCTAGGCGCGCTTTAAGCCATCTCTCACCCACCGCCAGCACCTGCTTCAAGTGGTGCGATTGTCAGCTTCTTGTTGCACAGTCAGCCGACGGTGCGGCAATTGCCCGTGCAATTGGTGGCGGACAACCAGCCGGCAGATGCGGTAGGTGTCGTTGCAGACTTACCATCCGGCCTGATCTAGATCGCTGTCAGCTTCGGCTTTCGCCCGGCTAACTCGCTTGATTCCCGCGCTCCTGCGGCCATCTTTTGCGGCGGTCACTTCGGCCCAAAACTTGTTGACGGCTTCGGCGCTGGTATACCGATTTCCTGATACGAAAACGGTCCGCAATCGGATGCCGACCAACCCTTGATTTTTCCAGCGGTAGCAGGCTGAGAGGTGGATTTTCTTACCGCTTGGTTGTGGCGGTAGGTGATTGGGGAGCTGCGAGAAGAGAATCAATTTCTCTTTGGTGATGTCGATTGCGGACATAAAAAACCCTTTGCTATAGACCAAATAATCGGAACTATCGCAAAGGTAACTGATGTGTGCGGAACTGTAAAAACGTTCGAAAGGAACGTTCCAAAGTTCCTATTAATTGGACTTCCGGCCTGGCCCGTCTTTACGAATTCGGAGGTCGTATTTTTTGGCAAAGCGTTTAACCCTCTGCTCGAATGCTTTCTTCTTTCCTTTACCCTCGGCGTCGACGATTGCATAAACCTTGGCCCAGGTATGGCCGTCGTTCCAGAGGTTGAGTGCCTTCTTCATTTTGGGGTCAAGTGTGTCAGGCATTATGCCGCTGCGTTGCTGTCCATTCGCCTCACGTACGATGCGTTTCGCGACCTCCAATTCCCAATCGAGACCTAATATAAACTCGGATCCTTTCGTTTGGAACCGACCGCATAGTTGTTGATGCTCTTGTAGCTTTTCTTTAATCTCGGCCTGAGTTACGGCACCTGGCCCCCAGAGGGTTTTTAATGCAGCAAGTAAACGCAGTGTGTTATGGTTTTGTTGCCATGTAGTCTCGATATATGTTGCTCCATCTGGCGTAAAGCGGTTATTTTGATAACTCATCGTCGCTCTGATTACGTCTTCGTTCCGATGGAACAGCTCTTCCAATGTTGTGTGCTGTGCCTGCAATGTTTCCAGGCGGGAACCGTAATCTCCAATATCGCGGGCAACTTTCCAGCTTTCGTATATGCAGTCACTTGCGATCGAATACATGCCATCCAGATTGTGGTGATCCAACTGTCAATTCCCATAAGTTATAAAAGTCGCCGCCGGCCCGCCACGACTGCTATGGGACAGCGCGGCAGGCAGGCGTCGGGGTAGCTATCCCCTGGCAACGTAGAGTTGATGTTAGCCGATTTTCTTCATGGTTTGGATTGCCAGCTTCATATTCCGCTCGGCGTATATCTCGGACGTACTGACGTTGGCGTGCCCTAGGACGGCTGCCACCGATTCCAAGCTCTGCTCAGTCTCCCGAACCTCGGTAGCGAGCGAGTGCCGAAGCTGGTTCGGTGACCAATTGTGCTTGCGTCGCCAATCCTTCTTGGCATCCACGCCGGCGTTTTTGGGTGCTGGATATGCCAGCTCGCAGGCGCGGTTGATCGCTCGGCGGTAGCTGTCGTTGGTGTACTGGTCGCCCGCCGTTACTGGGGCGCGTCGCTCAATCCCACGCTTGGCCATCTCGATAACGATGGACCGCTGGGGAGAAAACACAAACTGGTCGCCATTGCCAAGGTACGGTGCAACGACCATACGAGCCTTCGGGCCGATGATGATCAACCGCTTCTTGCCCTTGTGCTTCGTCTTGTGGCGGTACGGTCGGTAGAGCATCATTCCATCGGGCAATTGCTCCAAGTCGCATTCACGCATGTTGCAGACTTCACCAGGGCGCATGCCGGTAAGCCTCTGGAGCTTGACCATTGCACGCACCATATCAGGCATGTGGGGCAAGGTCGCTTCGACTGCGGAGTCGGACACCGGTTCGACCGGCTCGGTTTCTCGGGCATCGCTACTCCCAGCCATTTCCCCGCCAACGGACTGGAGCCGGCGCAAAACGGCCTCGTCAAGCAGTTCTTCCGAAACGCCCCACCGAAACATTTGCTTAACTTTGCCGATCCCCATGTTGATATAGGTCCGGCTGCAATCGTCGTCCACCATCGACTTGATGAACTCCTTGAGCGCCAGAGGTCGGAAGTCGGTAACCTGGTAATCTCCGTAGCGTAGGCGAAGTCTCTTCATAACCGCCTTGATTGTCTCGATTGAACCAGTCTGGCTACCGTCGTCCCGTCGGTATCGCTTCTCGCAGTGCTTGCGAAAGCGGTTAATCAGCTCGGCAATAGTAATTGAGCCTATTTCGTGCTCAGGCAATCCGAAGCTGCTGTCACGGCCGGTAACGAGCCACTGGTTAATTAGCCTGTCGTACTCTCGCCGGCTGGCCTTGGTGCCGTGTAGGCCTAGATAGTGGTCCCTGCCGTTGACGGTTACGACGGCTTGGCCACTGGATCGAT
>JADLDX010000147.1 GCA_020846515.1 Pirellulaceae bacterium | reverse complement strand
TACTCCCCTTCAAGCACTAACGCTGCTCAATGATCCCGTTATGATGCAAGCCGCTGTTAACGCAGCCGGTGAAACACTGGCCACGCCAACATCGGCCCCGGTTAATCGGGATCGTCAAATGGTGACTGAATTGTCGACACGAATCCTGGCTCGTCGCTTGAGTGATGTCGAGTCGCAGAGGTTGCTCCAATATCTCGATTCCCAACGTCAAGCATTTCGTGCAGATCTACCCGGCGCGGAGCAGTTGACCAAGGGCCGCCTGGCGATCGCCGGTTCAAACGTTGAACTTGCCGAGCACGCTGCCTGGTCGCTGGTGGCCAGTGTCTTGTTGAACTTAGATGAAGCGATCACACGGGAATAGTCAAATCAAATGACCAGCCAGCCTGACATGACGTGGCCCATATCGCGGCGCAGTTTACTCAATCGCTCAGCGCATGGTGTTGGTGCTGCCGCACTGTGGCAACTGCTGGCCGCGGAGAGTTCGTCGGCCGCGGAGACTTCGCTGGCAGACGGTAGTGGTCTGCATGTTCCGGCTCGCGCCAAGAACGTCATCTTCATCTTCATGGCTGGCGGTCCATCGCATCTGGACTTGTACGATCCCAAGCAGATGATGACCAGGCTGCATGGGGAACCGGTACCTGAGTCGCTCGTTTCGACCTTGGCCGACCCGGTTATTCGCAGCAGCGCGCGCGTCATGGCCAGCCCGCGAAAGTTCCATCGCTATGGCCAGGCGGGCATCGAGTTTTCAGACTACTTGCCGCACACGGCTCAGATGGCCGATTCGATCTGCATGGTGCGTTCCATGCATACTGATCAGAGCAATCATGATCCCGCCCAATTGCTGCTCAGCTGCGGCACGCCGTTGTTTGGTAACCCAAGTATGGGTGCCTGGATCCAATATGGACTGGGCAGTGTCTACGAGAACATGCCCGGTTACGTGGTGCTGCTCTCTAATTCTGGGAAGGGCGTCGATGCGGGCACCGCTTTATGGGGAAGCGGGTTCTTGCCATCCTCGCACCGTGGAGTCACCTTTCGCAACACGGGCGACCCTATTTTGCATTTGGCCAACCCGCCAGGCGTCTCCACGGCCGGTCAACAAGCGCGACTGCGCGCCATCGGAGATCTGAATCGGGTCCACCAGCAGACGGCTGGAGATCGCGAGATTGAATCGCGCATCGCAGCTTACGAGTTAGCCTTTCGCATGCAATCTGCCGCCCCGGAATTGCTGGACTTCTCACAAGAGACACAGGCAACTAAACGTGACTATGGACTGGAGCAGGAGACCACGCGCGCCTTTGGCAGCAACTGCTTGCTCGCCCGGCGCATGGTCGAACGCGGTGTAAGATTCGTGCAGCTATTTCATTCGACGTGGGATGATCACTCCAGTCTTAATGCGAATTTGAAGACCAACTGTGACATGACCGATCTTCCCACGGCCGCGCTGCTGGCCGACCTAAAACAACGTGGGTTGCTGGATCATACGTTGGTCGTCTGGGCCGGCGAATTCGGACGAACGCCGATGGCCGAGGTTCGCCGCGGCAGTTCAACCGGCAAAGAAGGACGTGACCACCATCCGTTTGCCTTCACCATCTGGATGGCCGGCGCGGGTGTTAAAGCTGGCTACGTTCACGGTCGCACCGATGATTTTGGTTACAACGTCGTCGATGCACCAGTGCATGTTCATGACCTGCAAGCCACCATCTTGCATCTACTGGGTATCGATCATCAGCGATTAACTTATCGACATCAAGGTCGCGATGTGCGGTTGACCGATGTCCACGGTCGAGTCGTCCACGACCTGCTCTCATGAAATAAATGGGGTCAGGTCTCATTTACTGGCCGTAAACGAAAAGATGGGTACAGTTCCAGACTAGCCCGAGTGATCTGCGATGGACTTGATCTTTACCAGCCAGGAGTTGACGCTCGCTGAGTCACGAAAATGAGACCTGACCCCATTTATCAGCCCCACAGCTGGCTGCGACCGTCGATGAACTTCAATTCATGCGGCGATGACTCGACGCGGCAGATGCGATGCCGCGATAGCTCGTCGCACAAATCTTCGGTGACATACAGTTGGTCTAGATGCAAAGTGTTCGGTATGAACATCCAACGGCTAATACCAAATCGTTCGGCGACTAAGTTGATCAGAGTCTGATCGTCTTTCAACGTGGCAGGGATCTTGGCGCGATCCATATCACCGGTGGTTAGTACGTTGATCAGCGTCTTGTGTTCGTTGATGTCGTTGCGTAATTTTTGGGTGATGAAATCGGCCAGGCCAACACCGATCGCATTGCCTTGTGATTCCGGCACTAGCGATAACGCGGCGATCGTCTTAATGCGTGGTCGCTGTAAATCTTCGTAACTGGAAATGCCGCGCCGACCGATGACATTGGTGTCCATGCCGGTACCGCTGAAGGTCTTCCCGATTTCATCGATGATTAGCACATTGAGATGCTCGACCGGCAGTTCAGGGAAATAATGTCGATGGCGTTGGAGCAGTTCAGCTTCGCGATGCAAAATTTCGTTGGGTGCTAATGCGTGCAATTCTGCCGTTTCGTCAAAGCCATCTTCCAGAATGGCCAACCCAGCAAAAATCTTGTTGGTGTTCAGCACGGCTTGCCCCATTTCCAGCAGCATATCTTTCATTTGATGGGTGGGTGTCGAATGGAACGTTTGAGCTGAGCGGATTTTGCCCATGCCGACGACCATCATCTTGGTCAGTCCGCTTTGAACGGGGCCAGAAAAGCAAGTGTGTAGCTTTACTCGATTGAGCACCAGAACGCCGGCGGCTTCATAGCAGTAGCGATCCATGAAGACGGGCCCTGATGGGACTTCAGCCAATTGGACGACTTCCATGCTGGACCGAATGGGCATGTCCATGGCAGATTCGGTGATCCCCAGAGACTCGATCATGTTCTGCTGGCCGGCTGCGGTGGCGCCGTTGTGCGAGCCCATTGCGGGCACGATGAACGGCCTGGCTCCGTGGGCCTTCAGCCAGTCTCCGCAGGCGCGCACGATCACCGGCAAGGCAGCAATTCCCCGGCTGCCCACGGTGATGGCCACATCGCCTTGCGGGACGGAATCCTTTAGGCGGTGCAGTTGAGCCCACACCTCACCAGCGACATCGGCCAAGGGATTCGAGACTAGTTGCTGGTGAACTTTAAACAGGTGCATGGGCTGGTCGACCGTGAAATGAGTAAATCTGTGCCGCGTTTGCGTTTTGCGCAATGGGCTGCTTAAAAACCCCGCAGGCGTTAAAGTTTACCAAAGACTGGCATCCCAGCCGGAACTATCGGCAAGGTTGCCTGCATTCGCCTGAATTTCTCGCCGAATCGCTACCGATTCAAGCGATGTACAGACGGCATGGGTGGACGAACCAACTGCAATTGCTTGACAGGCAGCGGGCGGTTCATCAACGGCGGCATGCTCCTTCTGAACCGACATGAATCATTATCGAAGCTGCTGTCAAGGCGTTGGCTTTGTTCAGCCTGTATTGGTCAGGATAGGAGTCCTCCATTATGAAGTTACGTGCCCTCGCGCTCAAGGCAGTCATTGCGCAAATGTGTCTGGTCGGTGTCAGTTTCGGTCAAACCGGGCGCTTGACGCGGCCAGTGGTCAGCAAGAATGTACCGGTCAGCTATGAAGCGGACGATGAGCAAACCTTGGCTCCCATCGAATCAGCGCCCGCTCAATCAGCGCCTATAGAGTCAGCGCCAGCTCCTATGCAGGCTCAGTCGGTAGGTAACGTGCTGAGCGACAACTGCGATCGGGCACCTGGTTGTGACACCATCAGTTGTGATTCGATGGGTTGCGACTCGATGGGCGGATGCGGGGCAGGTGGACTGTTTGGCCTAGGCATACTCGATGACGGACGAACGCTGACCGACCCATGGAAACTGCTTAGCGAACCAATCTGCGGGATAACCTTGGGCGGTTGGACGAGTGTTGGTTACCACACGCAAGCCAACCCTGCCAGCTTTAATACCTACCCCGACCGCGTGCAACTTGGCCAACAATGGCTGTACGCAGAGAAAATCGCCGACGGTAGCGAAGGCCTGGGATTGGGTGGTCGCATCGACTACGTCTACGGTACCGACGCCCCAGACACCCAGGCGTTCGGGATTCCCAACAACCACTTTGACAACGGCTGGGACAACAATAATAACACAGGCTATGGTCATGCCATGCCTCAACTGTACGGTGAGGTCGCCATGGGCGACTTGAGCGTCAAGGTCGGGCACTTCTTCACGATCATCGGCAACGAGGTCGTGCAGTCGACCGGTAACTTCTTCTATAGTCGGCAGTTCACGTTCTACAATGCGGAACCCTTTACGCACACCGGTGCGTTGACGACTTTTAATCTCGACGAAGACACTCAACTATATAACGGTTACGTAATGGGTTGGGACAGCGGCTTTGAAGACAATGGCGATGCCTACATTGGTGGATTCAAACGCAAACTGAACGATAAATGGACAGCCATTTATACCAATGCGTTGGGTCGCTTTGGATCAGGTAATCTGGCAGTGGGCGAACGTGGGCGCATTCACAGCGTGATTCTAACCGGCGCACTGACGGACAAGCTGACCTATATCAATCAAGCGGACGTGTTGTACACCACCAATCAGACCGGTGGTACTCAACGGAACACTTTTGGCAACATTCACTATTTGGTTTACCAGGCAACAGACCGAGTTGCTTTGGGACAACGCTTTGAATGGTTCAACTTTGGTGGCGATGGCTTCAATAGTGTTCAGAACGATGATCTTTACAACTATACGCTGGGTGTGAACTACCGAGCTCACGCCAACCTGTTGGTACGTCCCGAAGTCCGCTGGGTTTGGGACCGCGAGCAATTCGGATTCAACGAGAACAGCGATTCGACTCAAACAGCCTTTGGTGGCGATATGGTCTTCACGTTCTAGCAGAGTGCTGACAAAGCCCTACGGGGCCAGTAGCTCTCATCTGTTTTGGATTTGAGCAAGCTCAAACGCGAGGGGCATTGCCCCTCGCGCCAGCCGCGTAGTTATCGGTCTACATCGGGCATTGCCCAGGCTGTTTGAGCGCT
>JADLDX010000146.1 GCA_020846515.1 Pirellulaceae bacterium | reverse complement strand
CCCGGGCTTGCGCTACGTTGACGCGCCGCGGCTCGGCGTTGAGCGCAAAATCGTTGATATCGAGAGAAAAGAAATTCAACCGAGTCAATCGAGCATCGACGACCTCGCCATTGATGGTCACCGTATTCTTTTCGCGAAAGAATTTTTCAATTGCCTCCCGCGCTGCGGCCTGCTCTTCTACTTCCAGATAGTTCTTATCCTTGCGTGGAATCGGTAACCACTGTTCGAGCGTCAACAGAGGTATCAGGACTTCGTGACGCACTTCGAATCGCGTGACGTACAAGAAACTGAACAGACCGGTGTAGCTCGCGATCCCTAATCGCTCCCGCAACTGCTCCTCGCGTTGCTTACGCAGATCGGCCATGCTGATGCGACCGGCGGCCTCCGGCTTCGTCCAGTTCAATTTCATGATGTGCGGGCGACCGTAAGTAATCTGCGTGGGTCGCTCGACAAATGCTCCGTCTTGAAGCAGGAACAAATCCATCACCGCTGGCAAAACGGCCTTGTCACCTCCGAAGTTCTGCAGGAACGTCACGAAGGTTGGTTTCGGCGTTTTTAAAGGGTAGACAATCTGGTATCGCACAGAGTGCCGCATCAACTCCGATTGCAACACGCCAGCCGTGTTGATTGTCTCGGAGCTCTCGGTCACGATTTCACCGACCAGTCGTTCGCCGTCGGCATTGAGAATCGAAAAATAATCGAGTATGAACTGGCGATGCTTCTGGGCGGCCGCCTTCAAGTCTTTCGGCGAAAACCGCGTATCACCATCGGCGGCCAGACGATGGTACAACACCAGATCCTCAAGCATGATATCCATTTCGACGTCTATTTGATCGGCTTTGATATTGACGATCGTCGAGCTCAACGAGATCGGATGAGCTTCCAAGGGTTGATTCGCCAGGCCATTGGCTAGCCACAGACATACTGCTAGCGCAAGAGGGATGATCTTCGACATCGCTTGGTTACTCGACCGTGACTAAGGCTTCGATCCAATCCTGAAACTGCATTCCGGCTGAACTGACATCGGCCGTGATTATCCGCTGACCGCGGGTGGAGCCGACATCGACGCGCACACTAGCTTTACCTTGCATGCCCGGCTCTAACGAAATAGTAGTCGGCTGCTGAAGGATTCGCATCCCCTCCGGCACTTTGACTAGAATCGTGAATTCGCGCCGGATCGGCGAATGATTGGTCACGTTGACTTGTAACTCAACTTCGCGACCGGGTGGACTGGTAACGCCATAGGGATAGAACACCGCCCATTGCTCGTCGATGCCGTAATTCGGCGCATCCCATGGGAACAGCTCTTTCAAGATTGACGTGCGCTGTTGGTACCGCGTCTGAAGGTAATTTCGCTCGGCCTCGGTAAACTGGAACACGAACGGAATATGCTCATTGATTAACCATATAGGTTCTTTAATCGCCTGCAGTTTCTGAAAGCACAAGTTGTAGCCGCTCTGGGCGTCTACCAAATTGCGATTCTGAAGGCAGTAATCATCGATACCCGACGGCGCCAACGCATCGCCGATGAAAAACACCGGGCGATCTTGCTCACGGCGAACGAGCAGTGCACCGTGATAGTAAGCCTGGCCAGGAAAGTAGTGAAAGGTCAATTCGAACTCGTGCCACTTCATCACGTGTCCGCTGGTTAGACTGGTTACATTCTTGATGGGGATATCAGTCATGGCTGGCATGTGATAGGCCTGTGGATTTTTAAGAATGTCAACATACTCTTCCGTGGCATACACCGGGCATTGAAAACGCTCCGCGGCGGCTTGCACTCGATCGGTATGGTCATCATGGTAATGCGTCACGAAGATGCCTTCGACGCGTTTGATTAAGCCTGAATCGATCAGCTTCTGCACGGCCTCGATCACGCGATCGTAGCCGCAATCAATCAAGAAACCTGCGCCTGCTTCCGAGATCAACACACGACTGGTCGCATTTTCGAAGATCCAATCGGGCGCTTTCTCGTGCAGTGAATAGGGCATGAGCTCTACGCTAGCGGCCGAGCCCAAAATGCGCTCGCCACATTGCCGCATGCGCTCTTCTTTGAAGTACCAATGCAGAGCATTGGTAGAAAGATAGTTTTTATAAAGTGCTTGCACACGTTCGATCAAGCGATTGATTGCCTCAGCCGGTTTATCGATCACCGGCCCACGCGCAGGCACGAGTCGATCAGGTTTCAAGGCAGCCACTTTGCGCAGACTGGTCACCAAACTGGCTAGTCGGCCCGCATATCCGTGATAGCCGCGGATGTTGGCCTCGGGTATGGCGTCTTGATAACTATACAGGTCCAGCAGTTGTCCGTCGCCGTAGATCAAGTCGCCGGTGAACACCGTCTTCTGACCATCGATGGTCGCCGCGTAACTCACCGCACCCGGCGGATAACCTGGTGTGCTGATGACATCCAGCTTCAACTCCTGCCATTGGATCGAGTCACCATCTTTGACCCAGTGGTCGACAGTCAGTGGTTGGTCGATAATTTTCGTCGTGAAGCAACTGTAGTCATGAAACCGAGCCTTGGCGAAATTCTTCCAAAATTCATCTGGATGAGCCAGCCACTGGCGCTCGGCATCGGGTGCCACGATCTTAACGCCCCTTCGCTGAGCGTCTGCCGCGCTGCCCACGGCCTCGCGTCGATGATGGGTCAGCCACAATTGATCGCAGCCAAGCTTGCTTTGTGAACAACGATACATGGCTAAACGTTGCTGGCCGGAGACGAGTGTGACGGCGTTGACCGGACCGGCCTCAATCACCAATTGCGTCTCGACAGCACAGGCATTTTCGGCCAGCGGTGCAGCCAGCAGGCCAACTAACAGAATAAATAGCAGACTAAATAGCAGGTGGTTCGTCCACAGCAACGCCGGTAGCCGCTCCCGAAACAATCGCCTAACTGGCATTTCAATCGTCATGCTTGAGCTCCACAAAAACCTGGAGTGCGCTACAGACTGCCGTGCTCCGACACACGCGAAACACCCGCACTCGATCGCAGCTGCGCAGCCTTGATCGCGACAGACTCGTAGCTGTGTTATTCTACATTCACCGCGCAGTATTCACCGCACAGTGTACCAAATGCGAATGCGAGCTTATGCGGTTGCTAACAGTGCTCGACTTGGTTGTCCGACGTCGATCTTAATGATGGCGGAAAACCGTGGGCTAGCGCCCTGCGGCTAATCAGCCGCAAGCGCGCTAGCGTCCGGTTTAGCCCGACTAAAGACCGACGCCGGTTGTCCTATCAGACGACGCGCGGCTGTGAATCACCATCAACGAACTTACAGAACCAACAAAGCAGGGAACATTATGCCAAACAGAACTCGTGTGGGGATTTTCGCCAGCTTGTGCGTGCTGATTGCGGTTGCGGCTACGGCTACGGCTCAAGAGCCAAAGATAGTGGCCGCGTTGGCCTTCACCGAAGGTCCGACCGTGGATCGGGATGGCAATGTTTACTTCACCGAGGTCATTGGCCAGCGGATCATGAAGCTGGGAACCGACGGCATGCTGTCCATCTTTCGCGAGAACAGCAACGTCGCCAACGGGTTGCTGGTCGATGCCGAGAATCGCCTGGTCGCCTGTGAAGGTGCGAGTTTTGAAAGACCTGGAACGAAGGTCAGCGGTAAGCCGCGTGTAACTCGAACGGATCTGAAGACCGGTAAGATCGAGGTGCTGGCCGATAACTACGCTGGGCAACCGCTAATAGGTCCCAATGACGTCACGATGGATTCCAAGGGTCGCTTGTACTTTACCGAGTTGAGTGGCGCCGCCGTGTATCGCATCGATGCCCCCGGCAGTCTGACACGCATATTAGCCGCGCCGGACATTCAAAGCCCCAATGGCATCCAGATTTCGCCAGATGATCGAACGTTGTACCTGGTCGAAGCCAATTCCAAGCCCGGGGGTGCTCGGCTGATTCGCGCTTACGATCTGCAGGCCGATGGCAGCGTGACGAACATGCGTGTGCATTACAACTTTTTCCCTGGTCGCAGTGCGGATGGCATGAGTATCGACGTCGAAGGCAATCTCTACGCCTCAGCCGGTTTGAATCAATTGCGTGGTACGACCGAGACGCTGGACAACAAGGCCGGTGTTTATGTCATCTCGCCGCAGGGCAAGCTGCTGAAGTTCGTACCCATTGTTGAGGACACCATTACCAACAATGCCTTTGGTGGTAAAGACATGAAGACACTGTACATTACCGCCGGCAAGAACTTGTATCAGATCACCACAGACATCGCCGGCCTGCCCCGCTGAACGCAACGCTGTGAAGCATGTTTGCTCGTGAAACCCGGCATTTGTAGCGGTTGGGCGCAAGCCCTCCGGTTCCTATAAGGCATTTGTAGCGGTTGGGCGCAAGCCCTCCGGTTCCTATCACTACCGGGATATACCGGACGGCTTGCGCCGTTCCGCTTCTAGAATGCTTCTCAGTGTTGCGCTGAACGCCCCAATGTAGAACAGTTGTCCCCAACGAATCCTGTAACGCTGTCATTTCATTCGCGCATGGATCAATCGAATAAACGCCCGGCATCGATCCAACCGGGTTCGCTCGCCTCGAATGGTTTTTACGCCAACGGCGTTGCATTCCATAAGCACGTGGGCGCGTCCAATTTGGGATTAAGGCACATTCATCGTGAACAGGAGGTGCGGGCTGCCAGCCCATCCGCGTATGGGCGATCTTCTCCGTGGGTCGCCCTAATCATCCAAGGTTAGAGGCTATCGCTTTCGTTTGTCGATCCACAATTTGTCTCATTTCGCAGGAAAACTTGCGTACAACCGCATGTCATGGTGCAGGTTGTTTTCTGGGAGCACAACCCTACGGCGCATGCTCGGGCTTGGATGCTACCAACTCGTCCGGGAACCTCTTCTCTCTTTTTACTTCGAAATT
>JADLDX010000145.1 GCA_020846515.1 Pirellulaceae bacterium | reverse complement strand
CGCCAACTGTGCTCTGGACCAGCCCGCTTGTGTCAGGCGTTGTCAATCGATACACGCAACGATCGAACGGATTTAACAGCCTCTGACGACATCTGGTTGGAAGAATCGCCGGTTGTGGTTGGCCAGCGCCCTTGGCAACTAACTCGCTCACCACGTATCGGTATCTCCTCGGCGCAAGAGAAACCGCATCGGCTGTTTATCGATGGTCATCAATGCGTCAGTGGCTTGGCGCGATTGCATTGCCAAAAGCGCACATGGACATTTGGAAATCTTAGATATTAGCCGTATTGGCGTTAGCCACGGTTTTCGCTGAAAAAAAAACAGGGCTAACGCCCTGCGGCTGATTCAAAGTGGCGCTGTTCAATTAGGGTAACCGATGGCGAGCGCGCAAATCCATTAAGAACCAGCGGTACCGCGCATGAGCTTGGGCCAACTGATTTGGCTCCATCCCCACTTAATCAAATCGCCACTGAGCAACTGTTCGGTCCAGGTCTTGCGATCGACCGCAAAGTTGGTCCAGACGGCTTCCAGGTAAGGAGTGCTGGCGCGTGACAGCGTGGGGATCAGCCCTTGACGTTCAATTGCGCGGAGGCCTTCCCAATAATGCTGAACAATATGTTCATTAAACAGATTACCCGCGACTTCCAGGCCGACGAGAGTGCCCTGCCCCACTGCTTGAATGTTTCCCAACGCTACCAAGGATATGGTGGCCGAGACGTCCCAAATCGATGCGTTCTGTTCTTTGGCCGCCATGTCAATTTGACGCCATAGTTGATCGATCTCAGCGGCGGGCAACAGCTTCATCGGGTCGACATCGAGAATCGCATTTTGAGTTTCAGTAATCGTCTTACGCAGACCTTCCAGCGAAATGGGTGGCTTGTCAAAAACACCAGCCGCGCTTGCGGAAGCACGTTCCAGCGCGCCCAACAAATCAGTGGCACTATCGATCGTGGTATTGGCGTCGATAATGTTTTGTGATTTCAGCCGTTCACTGAGTTGATGAAGATAGTGCTGCGAACCGTAGGCTACATCACTGAAGATGGCCAACACTGTCAAAGGCGATAGGTGAAACGTGGCCAGCGCGCTCATGTCCAGCAAATTGCCGACCGTTTTGCGAGCCAAGAAAGCCTGGTTCTCGGCCGCTTGCTCTTCGGCAGTCAGATCGCTGGCCGGGTCGGCTGGACTGGCACCCCAACGTTTGCGAACGCCGCCAATGTCATTGCAGACGAAGTCCAGCATCTGCTGAATGAAGATCGAGTACGAACGTGAGTTTCGAAAGGCCGAAGGTAGTAGCCAGTTGGCCGATTCACGCATCAGCCCACCGGCGAGCGCACCAGCGCTGCGCAGCGTACGTTCGGGCAAGCTGGCGGAATAATGAAACAGACGCAGTAAGTGCTTGGTAGCCTCGCCGACAGTCGAACTCTCCATATCGATCGAGTCATGCAACTCGTCCGGCGTGATCGGGGCGGCAACTTTGGGTTCTGCATGTACCGCAGCAGTGCCATCCACTGGAGACTGAGTTGTCGCGGGAGCCTGAGTGTCTTTATGGCTAGTCGTATTGGGCGACGACTTTTTATTTTTTTTGCCGGGTTTCATAAAGCGCGTCTTCTTTTTATTTCGCTAACTGCGACAACGCCACTTTGAATCGAATTCACAGTGATTCGCTGCTATTTCTTATATTTTAGCCGTATTGGCGTTAGCCACGGTTTTCGCTGAAAAAACCGGGGCTAACGCCCAGCGGCTGATTTACGTCGACAATCCACAGCTTTCGTTGGTCAATCCGCGTCTGGGAGTGACGTGGTCACAAACTGGGCGCGATGGATCGCATCAACTGTAACATTAATTCAGTTTATAAAGAAAACTGGCTCGAAAAACCTCAGCAATAGGCGCACCAGTTGGGGACGCGGTAGTCGTGGCTTCCGTCGGACTCAGCATACTTCCCAGGAGAAAGAGCTGATCGTCTGGTGTTAACTGCCGCGTGACGCTTTTGGGGATCTGCAATTGAGGCCACTTCAATTCAGTGTCAGCCAATCGGACCACCCACATAGTTTCTGTTTCTTCGACTTGTCCGACGTTCGCCAAAAACACACGGCCCGAGTTGGGTCGAGGCAAGCCATTAAACTGAGCGCGGACCACTTTTTTGAACCATGTCTCGAGGTCCTGGTCTTTTTTCATCGATGTCACGATGTTGCGCAGATCGTTTTGCAGCAGCTTCACCGCGCCACCATCGGGCGGTACGTCTGCCAATTGCTCGCCTAGGACCGACAGGTCGTCCAGAATGGCAATGATCCGCTGCTTTTTCAACTCGTCGCTCTTCACCGCAGCCAACTGCTCCTGCTCACTGGCCGGTTGCGACCAGGCGGCGATCTTGGTTTTGACTCCAGAGACGGTTTCAAACATGCCCACCATGCGCTGGTCCGTGACAACCGGCTTGGCATCCGCCGCATCCGAGCCATTCGTATCGGCAGCGCCACTGTCGGTAGTGCCAGTCGCATCTGTATTAGTAGAGGCTTGCGAATCGGGCGGAGCGAGATTGCTATCCGATGGACTCGGGGGCATGACATCGTCGAAATTGCGAAAGCCACTTTCGCCAGCCGCAGGTGGCGTCACGCGTGGTCGCGAGGCAGCCATTGCCGGTTCGCCCGAATCGCCTTGGAATCTTTTGGGTACGATCCATGGCGCATACTTAGCGACCATCGGGCCGGCTCCAACATCTTTGCCGACGACATACCACAACAGCAGCAGAGTTACTGGTATCGCTGCCGCGCCACCCAAGACTACTTGAACGACCGACCAAATCCCTGAACCTTCCGCGCGACGCGGTCGCGTTTTGAACTTCGACACCCTAGAGCCTGAGGCAGGTTGCTCGCTCTGAAGTTGATTGGTTACGTTGTCATAATATTGAGCTTCACCGGTCGCCGCTGGTAATAAACCGTTGGAATGCGGTGAATCCGAGTCAGCTTGCTCATGCAAACCTTCGGACTCTAGTTCCAAGTCGAGCCCCTGCATGGAATAGGCCTCATCCAAATCGGCCGGCAGAGTATCGGCTGTAAAGTCGTCAGCAGCATCAGTGTGCTGCGCATCTGCGTCGCCTGCTGCGTAAGGATCGGATGCTGAGTGGGTCAGTTGATCTCGTTGGGGAATGGCCGCGTGATCTGCACTGCGCGCAGGATCTTCCAGGATCAGCCAAGCTGAATAAAAGGCATCCAGTAGTTCACCGATCCGGAACTGGTTGCCGCAACTGGGGCACTTCAGCAGCGCCTCGGGCGACACTTCTTCGCGAATGGAAAAGGTGCGCTGGCAGTTTGAACATGGCAACAGTTGGAACACGTAACGACTCCGCAGTGGCTGTGACTACAGGCAGTGGCCTTTAGGTAATGGCCAGCAGGCAGCGGCTGGCAGCCAACTCCCGTTCCACTAATTCTAGACCATGCGGTACGCCACTTCGAGCTTTTCACGCAGATAGGCGACCAATGGCTCGGCCGATAAAGGCTGGCCACTGGTGCGGCGGATCAATTCGGCTGGTGGTACGCAGCGACCGTGAACGTGGATCTTGTCCCGCAACCACTGGAGCACGCCTTCAAACTCGCCTTGCTCCAACAATTCGTTGACATTTCCTAGGTCTTTCTGGAGCGCCAGCATCAACTGAGCCGCGTACAAATTACCCAGCGTATAGGTGGGAAAGTAGCCGAACAATCCAGCACTCCAGTGCACGTCTTGCAGGATACCCTCGCGGGCCGTGGGAGGTTTGATCCCAAGATACCGTTGGTAACGATCGTTCCATGCCTGCGGCGCATCATCGACCTGTAGAGTGCCCGTGATCAGTTCCTGTTCCAGTTCGAAGCGAATGAGAATGTGCAAGTTGTAGGTGACTTCATCGGCTTCCACACGAATCAGCGAAGGCTCCACCCGGTT
This sequence comes from Pirellulaceae bacterium, assembly GCA_020846515.1. GTDB lineage: Bacteria > Planctomycetota > Planctomycetia > Pirellulales > Pirellulaceae > Aureliella. Next base: position 8,798 of record JADLDX010000145.1, on the reverse strand, counting down.
CGCATCGCGAAAGACTTGCTCGGCATCCAACTCTTGCCAGGCAGAGCCAAAACGATTTTGTAAGTGTGGAAAACACCAGCGCCAAAATGCTTCGCTGCGTCCAATAAAATTTTCCCATAGTCGAGATTGCGATTCATGGACACCTAGACTGGCGGCGGCTCCCGGCGGCAAGCCATACCAATCGCTGGGCAGACCTTGCTCATACAGTCCATGACCGGCTTCATGCAGTGTACTGTAAAAGCCGCTTGGAAAATTATCTTCGTGATAACGGGTTAAGATGCGGCAATCGTTTGGCCCCAACGTCGTACAGAACGGATGAGCCGTTTCATCTAATCGGCCGCGTTCGAAACTGTAACCAATCAGCGCTGCAATCCACGGACTGGCTTCGCGCTGTAGGGGCAGGTTGATCGATCGTCGCCAACTCAAGCCTGAGGGTTGTTGACCTCGTGCCTGAAGATCAGCCAACAGCTTTACCAATTGATCGCGGAGTTCCGCAAACAAGATGGTGATCTCGCTTGCCCGGGCTCCTTCTTCATATTGGTCCAGCAGAGCGTCGTACAACTGGCCATTGTCAGCGAGCAGTTCCGCCTCTTGACGACGCAGATTGAGTATCTCATGCAAATGCGGTTTGAAATCGTTCCAGCGGTCTGCTGAACGAGCAGCCACCCAAGCTTGTTGTCCTAAGCTGGTGGCTTTGGCAGTGGCTTCGACCAGGGCTTGCGGCAAGCGAACCTGGCGGCGATAGTCGCGTAGCCAACCGGCAATGGCGGCGCCTTCGGGCGTCTCTCGCTGGCCTGCCAAAGGCGAAGTGGCCAGATCGTTTAACCAACCACCCAGTTCTGAAGTCGTGCGCCGTTGATGAATCAGACCACTGAGGAAGCTAACCTGCTCAGCCCGATAAGCCCCTGCGCCGCTGGGCAAGTAGGTGTGGTCGTCCCATTCCAGCAGTGCAACGGTCGACTCGAGCTTGGCCGTGTCGCGCATATGCTCGGCCACGCGCTGGAAGGTACTTTGGGGTTGGGTCACAGGGCTCTCCGTAAAATTCTGTGCGATTGGCCGCAGGTTGACTGGGCGCAGGGTGACTGCCTCGCACGCACCGCGGCAAAAACCTGGGTTCCGCTAGCGTTAGCGTCCCCAGGTTGGTAGACACGGTCATTCTGAGTTAAACTCTAGGGCTTGCAAAGTCCAAACCCGCTCGCTCTTCCCCAACTCATCCCCCCAACTTGATTCGGAGCTTGATTATGTTGTGTTCTCGTCTCTGCCAAGCCGTTGGCTTGGGCCGCTTAATGGCTCAAGCCGGTAGCGGCTTATTGGCCGGCACCTTGGCATTATCGGTGGCATCATCGGTGGCACTATCCGTGGCCGATGCTCAAGACAAGCCGAGCCAAGCGCCCGCTCCGGAAGGTTATACCGAAACACCGGTGATCCCCGGCCAGATCTGGCGCGTGCATGACAAGTTTCGACCACGTCCGCCGGTCATCGAGCCAGCCGCCAAGCTAGGCGATGCACCTGCCGATGCTGTGGTACTGTTCGATGGCAAGAGTCTCGATGCCTGGCAGACTGCTGGCAAGAAAGCTGCCGATGGTACACCTCAACCTGCTGGTTGGAAAATTGAAGATGGCGCCATGGTGGCTGCCAAAGGTTCTGTCGAAACTCGCGAAGAATTCGGTGATTGCCAACTGCACATTGAATGGTCTGCCCCGACGGAAATCAAGGGCAAGAGCCAAGGTCGCGGCAATTCCGGCGTGATCATTATGGGTCGTTACGAAATTCCGGTGCTCGATTCGTCTCAAAATGATACCTATCCCGATGGCCAGGCGGGCTCGATCTATGGCCAGTTCCCTCCCCAGGTCAACGTGACACGCAAGCCGGGCGAATGGAATGTGTACGACATTATTTTCGAAGCCCCTCGCTTCGAAGGTGACAAACTGGTCAAACCCGCCAAGGCGACTGTGCTGCAAAATGGCGTCGTCGTGCAGAACGCGCGCGAGTTGATTGGCCCGATGGCTCATCAACAGGTTAATCCATATCAACCGCATCCACCCAAAGGCCGCTTGATGCTGCAGGATCACAGCAATCCTGTGCGCTATCGCAATATTTGGGTGCGTTCGCTGCGCAACGAGATTACGCCGTGGCTATCGATCCCAGGCAACACGGAAGGTGAATTGGCTGGCAAGGGCAAGCGAGTCGTGCTGATCAGTGGTGACGAAGAATATCGTTCGGAAGAAGCCTTGCCCCAACTGGCTAAGATTCTGGCGAAACACCACGGCTTTGATACGACGGTCTTGTTCGCCATTAATCCACAGACCGGTTTGATTGACCCCAACTACTCCAGCAATATTCCCGGTTTGCATATGCTCAAGGATGCCGACCTGATGATCATCGCGACTCGCTTTCGCGAATTGCCCGATTGGCAGATGCAGTATGTCGCCGACTATCTCAAATCGGGTAAGCCCGTGATCGGTTTGCGCACCGCCACCCATGCGTTTAACTTTGGACGCAACGCCGCGAGCAAGTTCGTCGATTGGGGTTACAACAGTTCCAAATGGCAAGGTGGATTCGGTCAACAAGTGCTCGGCGAAACCTGGATCAGCCATCATGGCAAGCACGGTTCGCAAAGCACGCGTGGCGTCATTCGCGCTCAAGCGGAAAAGCATCCGGTGTTGAAGGGTGTTAAGGACGTTTGGGGCCCCACCGATGTGTATGGCATCAAGAACCTGGTACCCGAGGCTACCGTTTTATTGGACGGTCAAGTGCTCAAAGGCATGAAGCCCGATGACGCGCCTATCGAAGGCGGAGTGAACGAGCCGATGATGCCCTTGGCCTGGCTCAAGAAGTATCAACTGCCCGAAGGCCAGCCTGGTCAATCCTTTTGCACCACGATGGGTGCCGCTACGGATTTGCCGAGCGAGGATTTCCGTCGGTTGTTAATCAATGCCAGCTACTACTTGACCGGTTTGGAGTCCAAGATTCCTGATCGTGCCACAGTCGACATCGTGGGCCGCTTTGAACCCACGATGTTTGGATTCAAACGCGAACCAAATTTCTGGGCCAAGCAGAATTTAACTCCAGAGAGCTTCGCCGACTAAGTGCCTCTCCGAAAAGGCCTGGCCCTTTTGTGCCGACAGTTATTTGCACACGCAGCTTTGTAAACGAACCGCAATAAAGATGGAACTTTGAATGGATAGCAAGGAATTGGAACTGGTCGTGGCTGCGTTGGCCAATGAACTGGCGGTGACGGTCAAGCAAGTGACGTCGGCCATTGAGCTGTTGGACGCTGGGAATACGATCCCGTTTATCGCCCGGTATCGCAAAGAGGTCACCGAAGGGCTGGACGAGATTGCGCTACGGGCCATAGAGGATGGCATTGAAAAGGCTCGCGAACTGTCGGCTCGCAAGCAGACCGTGCTCAAGACAATTGATGGGCAAGGTTTACTGACCGATGCCTTGCGCAAGCAGATCGAAGCCTGCCGTGATATGGCCACGCTGGAAGCGCTCTACTTGCCCTACAAACCCAAACGTCGCACGCGCGCCACGGTGGCGCGCGAGCGCGGTCTGCAACCGTTGGCTGATCTGCTACTGACGCAACAGTCGTTGGGTAAATCCAAGCAGGACATTCTCAAGGGCTTCGTCAAACCGGAGATGGAAGTACCGGATACGGCTGCGGCACTGCAAGGTGCCCTGGATATTATCGCCGAACAATGGTGCGATGATCCGCCAACTCGGTTATGGATGGCCAAAGAGGTGCGTTCGCGCGGGCGCATCGTCTCACAAGTTAAACGAGGCAAAAAGGAAGAAGCGGCCAAGTTTGAACTCTACATCGACCACCGCGAACCGGCCAGCAAGATACCATCCCACCGCTTGTTGGCCATGTTGCGTGGCGAAGCCGAAGGTGTCTTGCGCGTGGGTGTTGAACTGGAAGAAGAGGATTCGGTTTATGAAGTCAGCCAATTAAAGCAACGGCTGGTTAAGAATCGACAGTTTGAGTTTCATCAAGAGTTGCTCGGTGCAGTGGAAGACTGTTTTGATCGTCTACTGATGCCGGCCACTGAAACCACGGTGCTACAAGAATTGAAGGAGAAGGCGGACGAGGAAGCGATCTCCGTCTTCGGCAAAAACTTGCGCGAACTATTGCTGGCTCCGCCGGCCGGTCCCAAGGTAACGTTGGGCATTGATCCCGGCTTCAGAACCGGTTGCAAACTGGCCGTCGTGGATCAGACCGGCAAGTTCCTGACGCATACCACCATCTATCCGACACCGCCGCGGGATGAGATTGAAGGGTCGACCAAAGTCCTGCTGGCGCTGATCGCCAAGTATCAGATCGAATTGATCGCCATCGGCAACGGCACTGCCTCGCGTGAGACCGACCAGTTCGTCGCTCAAGTGATTCGCGATCACAAACTCAAGGTCACCAAAGTGATGGTTAGCGAGTCGGGTGCCTCGATCTATTCGGCCAGCGAACTGGCGGCGCGCGAGTATCCAGATCTCGATGTGACCGTCCGCGGGGCCATCAGCATCGCTCATCGTCTGCAAGACCCGTTGGCAGAACTGGTCAAGGCCGACCCCAAGTCGATTGGTGTGGGACAGTACCAGCACGATGTCAATCAAAAACTGTTACGCAAACGCTTGGACCGCGAAGTCGAGTCGTGCGTCAATAGCGTCGGTGTGGATTTGAATCTGGCCAGCACACCCTTGCTATCGTACGTGGCCGGTATCGGTCCCAAACTGGCTGAGAACATTGTGGAGTATCGCGACCAAAACGGACGCTTTGAAACTCGGGCTGATCTACTGCGCGTACCCAAGCTCGGCAACAAAGCCTTTGAACAAGCGGCGGGTTTCTTGCGCATTCGCGATGGCCTGCAGCCGCTAGATAATTCGGCGGTGCATCCTGAGAGCTACCGCATCGTCGAAAAAATGGCTGCCCGGTTAAAGGCAGATACTCAGTCACTGGTTGGTAACGCGGCACTGTCTCAGAAACTGAATCCCAGCGAGTTTGTCGATGGTCGCTGCGGTTTACCTACGGTCAAAGATATCATCGCCGAGTTGGCTAAGCCGGGCCGCGATCCACGCAGCGAGTTTCGCGTGGTGCAGTTCGCCGATGATGTCCATACGATGGAAGACCTGAAACCCGGTCAAGTCCTAGAGGGCGTCATTACGAACGTGACGCACTTCGGAGCCTTTGTGGATGTGGGCGTCCATCAAGATGCACTGATTCATATTTCTCAGCTAGCCAACACATTCGTAAAAGATCCCAGTGAAGTGGTGGCCGTCGGTGACATCGTCAAAGTAAAAGTGCTGGAGGTTGATATCTCACGCAAGCGTATCTCCGTCACCAGAAAATTCTAAAAGGAGCGCCCCGCATTATCCCAACTGTTCCAGGTACATCTGCTTAAAACAGTATTTCGAAGCCAGCTGCCTCAAAATGCTTGTCATTAGTGAACGCTTGACGGATACCATTAGTGAACGCTTGACGGATACCTAGTCGGCGCATGATGGCAAACGATGTTTGGTCAATAATGCCGGCGCTATCAGCCTCTTTGTTTGCGTAAGCCAGCCAAGCGGTATCCAATTCATCGTCAGTCGGAGCGAATAGTTCTCCACGAGCTTTAAGCGTGTTGCGCAACTTGACGACATCATCACGATACGGTTTGCGTGCAGCTGCATTGCCACATTCGAGCAATAGAAGTGTCGAAGTAACCAATGGCATTTTCAAGGCAGCCAAGTCGGCGAAAGCCTCTTCAGCGGGAGCGTGCCATTGGTCCGCCACGTCCCATAAGGCGAGCAATCCTACGGTATCCAGGAATACAGCATTCATGGCTGATGCTCGTCGTGCCGTTCGGCGACATCGTGTTGCTCTGAGTCATAGCGATTTTCGAGCACCGCGTAGACGTCGGCAATCGAAGGCTGCTCGCTGGCGTCAGCGACGTTAACTTCAAATTCAACCTCTGAGTTTTCCGGCAGGTTAACTGGCTCAGTCGGTTTGAAAACGCCATCTTCGTATATCACATGAATCTTTTTGATCATGATCGGTAACTCCTAAAACAGGCGTCGGTCATTAGGCGGGCTAATCCGGACGCTAGCGCGCTTGCGGCTCACGCGCCGCAGGGCGCTAGCCCACGGTTTTCCGCCCACATCAAGATCGACGCCCTAAAATAACCATCCGACATTCGTCAACAACTTGATCCCTTTCATCAGTAGTCATCGCCTTTTGGTGAGTACTAGTATTCATGATAGCCAAAATGCCTGATTCGTGTTCGAAGTCAAAGTGGAGGCAATCGATCAAAAAAGCGGAGGTGTTGAACTGATTGAGCAGTATGCCAGTGTAACGGCATAGTTCACCGTCGCTGTTGATCAACAATTGTTCGTGAGAGCAACTCAGTTGATCTCGGTTAGCCGCACCTAGTCCTTTGGCGACAGCCGCCGTTCTGCTGCGACGGTAAGTGAGTGGTTATCGACGAAAAGATAGGAATTTGGCGAGTCGCGGAGCGATTCGCGTACAGGCTGGCGTTGGGGGGGTGGTGTCGGCTAGAATGGGAGGAACCTCCCACCTGCCTCCCGCCACCTTTCTTCAAGGGTTCCTTCTATGCGTCGGGTGTTTTCGTTGATTGTCGCGAGCCTGTTGGCGTGTGGCTTTGCAGAGCAGACGTTGGCAGCCAGCCCAGGTCAGCTTCAAATCCTGTGGATTGATACCGAAGGTGGAGCCGCCACGCTAATCGTCACGCCCGCTGGCGAATCGGTCTTGATCGACACGGGCAATCCGGGTGTTCGCGATGCAGATCGCATCGTTAAAGTTGCCACGCGCGATGCAGGTGTGAAACGCATCGATCACTTGATTACCACTCATTATCATCGCGATCACTTCGGCGGCGCCGCTACGCTATCCAAGCTGATTCCCATCGGTCATGTGTATGACAATGGCAACTTTGAAGGCATGCCGGAAAAACCCGACCAACCCTATCTGAGCTTCGCTTGCGAGAAACGTTCGGTCATCCATCCCGGCTCGACGATCGAGTTAAAACAGCTCGACGGCGCTCCACCGGTACGCATGCTGTGCTTAGCTACTCGACAGGCATTCATCAAACCGGATGAAGTTGACGCCCGCGACAATCGGGAGATCGGCAGCCAGCATCGCCCCAAAGATCGCGATGGATCCGACAATGCCAACTCCGTCGTCATGCTGTTGGCCTTTGGCGGGTTTCGCTTCTTTGATGCGGGCGATCTGACTTGGAATCAAGAAGTGCGTCTGGTCCATCCCTACGACCTGGTTGGACCTGTCGATGTCTACCAGGTGACGCACCATGGATTGGACGCCAGCAATAACCCAGTGGTGTTGCGGACCATTAAACCCACGGTGGCCATCATGAACAATGGTCACACCAAGGGCTGTGCTCCCGATGTATTCGCAGATTTAAAAGAAACCAGTTCTGTTAAAGCCATCTATCAAGTTCACAAGAACCTTCGCCCCGATGGCGCGATGGCTAACGCTCCCGACGAATTCATCGCCAATCATACAGCCGCGGACAAATGCGAAGGGCATCCGATCATCTTGACTGTCGACAAGGATGCGGCCAACTACACTGTCAGTCTGCCGTCGCGCAATCATCAAGCCACTTACAAAACTCGCACCGTCCAATATCCTTGATCCATCAACTAATCGATGGCCCCAGTGGCACGAGCGTTATAGGAACCTGTTGCATGCATGCATTTCGCCACCCATTACAGACATTCATCCCGATGAAGTTGCTGACCAGTGTGGCTTGCCTGGCGTGTAGCATGGTATTGAATTGCGTGAGCGTAGTTGGTGTGGCCTGGTCGGCGGATGTGGACTACGTGCGCGATGTCAAACCGCTGATGGCTCAGCATTGTTACGCGTGTCATGGAGCCCTAAAGCAGGAGGCTGGTCTGCGGCTGGACACGGCCCAGTTGATGATCCAAGGCGGAGATGGCGGGCCGGCAATTACGCCCGGCCAGGTCGACAAGAGCGAACTGTTGGCGCGAGTTACGAGCCAGGCCACGACCACGCGCATGCCTCCCGAAGGCAAAGCCCTCTCGGCCGCTGAGGTCGAGATTCTGCGCCGCTGGATTGCCAGTGGCGCAGCCGCGCCGAAGGATGAAGCACCTCAAACCGATCCGCTCGCTCACTGGGCATTTGTACCGCCTCGTCAACTGCCCTTTCCCGACGGACCGGCCAGCGATGCGTCGCTTCTCAATCCGATTGATAAATGGTTGGCTGTCAAGGCACAGCAAGTGGGAATAGTTCCGCTGGGCCCGGCAACGAAACGTGAACTCTTGCGTCGGGTAACACTGGACTTAATTGGTATTCCGCCAACGCCAGCCGAGATGCAAGCCTTCTTGGACGATGAATCGCCCTTGGCATACGAGCAGGTAGTCGATCGACTGCTTCAGCGGCCGGAGTATGGTCAGCGTTGGGGCCGCCACTGGATGGATGTATGGCGTTACAGCGATTGGTATGGCCGCCGCGCCGTACCAGATGTCATGAACAGCTATCCACAAATCTGGCGCTGGCGTGATTGGATCGTCCGGTCGCTCAACAGCGACAAAGGTTACGATCGCATGTTGATGGAAATGGTGGCTGCCGACGAACTTTGTCCCACCGAAGACGAGAACATCGTGGCGACAGGCTTCATCGTTCGCAACTGGTACAAATGGAACTATGAAACATGGATGAAGGATTGCGTTGAGCACACGGGTAAAGCGTTTCTCGGTTTGACGTTGAACTGTGCCCAATGACACGATCACAAGTTCGACCCGATCTATCAAGAGGATTACTTTCGCTT